>SLAT01000287.1 GCA_007126715.1 Roseinatronobacter sp. | reverse complement strand
TGAAGGCGGCCTGAAGTTCTGAGGAGACGATTATGGCAGAAAGAGACAACCGCCGGGACCGCCGCGAGCGCGACGAAAACCCGGAATTCGCCGATCGTCTGGTTGCGATCAATCGCGTGTCCAAGACCGTAAAGGGCGGCAAACGCTTCGGCTTTGCTGCACTCGTGGTCGTGGGTGACCAGCGCGGGCGCGTGGGCTTCGGCAAGGGCAAGGCGAAAGAAGTGCCCGAGGCGATCCGCAAGGCGACCGAGCAGGCCAAGCGCCAGATGATCCGCGTGCCGCTGCGCGATGGCCGCACATTGCATCATGACATCGAGGGGCGCCACGGCGCAGGCAAGGTGATCATGCGCACAGCCGTTCCGGGGACTGGCATCATTGCTGGTGGTCCAATGCGCGCTGTGTTCGAGATGTTGGGTCTGCAAGATGTCGTGGCAAAGTCGCAAGGCAGCCAGAACCCCTATAACATGGTTCGGGCTACTTTTGATGCGCTGCGCAACTCGGCCAGCCCGCGTCAGGTGGCACAGCGTCGTGGCAAGAAGGTTGCGGATATCCTTCGCAAGCCCGAAGCCGAAACCGTCGACGCGTAAGGGGAGCACAGAGTCATGGCAAAAACCATCGTGGTCAAACAGATCGGCTCGCCGATCCGTCGCCCCGCCAGCCAGCGCGCAACCCTCAAGGGTCTGGGCCTGAACAAGATGCACCGCACCCGCGAGTTGGAAGATACACCTTCCGTGCGCGGTATGGTGAATTCGATCTCGCACATGGTGCAGATCATCGAAGAGCGCGATTAAGCTAAACAGATACAGTGGCCCCGGATTCGTCCGGGGCTATTTGATCAATTTACAACGCCGCGTTGCCCTGATCCGTCGCTGGCAGGGTGTTCCGGCAAAAGGAGAAGCGACATGAAACTGAATGAAATTCGGGACAATCCTGGCGCAACCAAGAAGCGCATGCGTGTTGGCCGTGGCCCCGGCTCTGGCAAGGGCAAGATGGGTGGCCGCGGGATCAAGGGTCAGAACTCGCGTTCTGGTGTTGCGATCAAGTCATATGAAGGCGGCCAGATGCCGCTGTATATGCGCCTTCCAAAGCGCGGCTTCAACAAGCCCAACCGCAAGGCATTTGCCGTGGTGAACCTTGGCCTGATCGAGAAATTCATCACCGAAGGCAAGCTGGATGCTGCCAATGCGATTACCGAAGATGCGCTGCTTGCCTCTGGTCTGGTACGTCGCAAGTTGGACGGCGTGCGCGTTCTTGCCAAGGGCGAGATCACCACTAAAGTAAACCTTCAGGTTACTGGCGCTTCCAAATCGGCAGTTGAAGCGGTCGAAAAGGCCGGCGGTTCTGTCGAAATTCTCGCCCCTGTGGCGAAAAAGGAAGAGGCGGCAGCCGAATAATGGTTGTGAGTGGCGTCTTCGCCGCTTACATCATCCGCATACGGGATTTCGCGCCGCCGACCGTACCCCGGTTTGGCGGCGCTGACATGACAGAGAGAGACGCGCATGGCATCTGCTTCTGATTCACTTGCAGCCAACACAAGCTGGGGGGCGCTGGCGAAAGCCACTGATCTGCGCCGCCGCATCTTCTTTGCGCTTGGGCTTCTGATTGTTTATCGCATCGGGACATATATTCCGGTGCCCGGCATCGATGGTCTTGCCTTGCGCGAGTTCATGGATGAAGCCGCGTCCGGTATCGGCGGCATGCTCAATATGTTTACCGGCGGCGCAATCAGCCGGATGGGGATCTTCGCGCTTGGCATCATGCCCTATATTTCTGCGGCGATTATCGTGCAGTTGGTTGGTGCGATGTATGAGCCGTGGAAACAGCTGAAGAAAGAAGGCGAGATGGGGCGGCGCAAGCTGAACCAATATACCCGCTATCTGACAGTCATGCTTGCAACCGGGCAATCCTATGGTCTGGCTGTATCACTTGAAGCGGGCGATCTTGCGACCGATCCGGGTTGGTTCTTCCGCTCTGCTGTGGTGATTACGCTGGTCGGGGGCACAATGTTCCTGATGTGGCTGGGCGAACAGATTACCGAACGCGGCATCGGCAATGGTATTTCGCTTATCATCTTCGTTGGCATTATTGCCGAGTTGCCAGCCGCTCTGGCACAATTCCTCAGCCAGGGCCGGACGGGCGACATTGCGCCTGCGGTGATTGTCGGGGTGATTATTATGGTGATTGCGGTGATCGCCTTCGTGGTGTTCATGGAACGCGCGATCCGAAAGATAACGATCCAGTACCCGCGGCGTCAGGTCGGCATGAAGGTATTTGATGGCGGTGCATCGCATCTGCCGATCAAGGTGAACCCGGCCAATGTGATTCCCGCGATCTTCGCGTCGTCACTTCTGTTGTTGCCGACGACCGTCGCAACTTTCTCCGGCAATTCACAAAGCGAGTTGATGGCAACAGTGCTGGCCTATTTCGGGCCGGGACAGCCGGCATATCTGGCGTTCTTCACGATCATGATCGTGTTCTTTACCTTCTTCTATACGCAGAACGTGTCGTTCAAGACCGAAGACGTGGCCGAGAACCTCAAGAACCAGAACGGCTTTATTCCGGGCATTCGCCCCGGCAAGCGCACGGAAGAGTATCTGGATTACGTTGTGAACCGGATCGTGACTGTTGGGGCCATCTATCTGGCTGCGGTGTGTCTGCTGCCCGAAATACTGCGCGGGCAACTTGCGATTCCGTTCTATTTTGGCGGCACCTCGGTTCTTATTGTGGTGTCGGTGACGATGGACACGATCAACCGGGTACAATCGCATCTGGTGGCACATCAGTACGAAGGCTTGTTGGAAAAGTCGCAGCTTCGCGGCAAGGGCCGGAAAAAAACGACGACGGGCAAGCCCAAGGCACCGTCGCGTCGGTAAGCAAGATTTGCTACTCGGCTCTTCTGGGCCGAGTAGCGCAATGATGGTCTGCTGAATTTGTGCGCTAGCGTGTTGCAGAGCTCAGGTCGTCCTGACCATGATGCGCGGGTCATTTTCCTACGACCAGATTGCCCGTGCTGGTTGCAATAGCCTTCAATCACGTAGTTCGTGACAAATGAATATCTGAGCTCTTGACCTTATCCTGAAAAGGTCATAGGCGAAAACCTCAACAGTCGAATCGCGCCTCGAATTCGAGGCGTTATTTGTTTTTGATGCACGCGGGCATTCGGCCCGTGTTGTGAAAAAAGGTTCTGGGATTACGGAACCGCAACGAAAGGAAGCTCCCGCGTGGCACGTATTGCTGGCGTAAACATCCCTACAGGAAAGCGCGTTCCTATCGCGCTGACCTATATTCATGGCATCGGCCCGAACGCAGCCGAGACGATTTGCAACGCTGTCGGAATTGATCAGACGCGCCGCATCAATGAATTGTCAGATGCCGAGATCTTGGCGATCCGCGAACATATCGACGCGAATTTCACAGTTGAAGGCGACCTGCGCCGCGAAGTGCAGATGAACATCAAAAGCATGATGGACATCGGCTCTTATCGTGGGCTGCGTCATCGCCGCAACCTTCCCGTGCGCGGTCAGCGTACGCATACCAATGCGCGTACGCGCAAAGGTCCGGCGAAAGCAATCGCCGGCAAGAAGAAGTAAGGGGAGGTTTGAACGATGGCTCGTGAAAAGACCCGCGTCAAACGCAAGGTCCGCAAGAATATCGCCGCTGGTGTCGCACATGTGAATTCCAGCTTTAACAACACCAAGATCCTGATCTCGGATGTGCAGGGCAACGCCATTTCATGGTCGTCTGCTGGCACAATGGGTTTTAAAGGGTCGCGTAAATCGACACCATATGCCGCCCAGCTTGCCGCAGAAGATGCAGGCAAGAAGGCGCAAGAACATGGCGTCAAGACATTGGAAGTCGAAGTGCAGGGCCCCGGTTCAGGCCGTGAATCTGCGCTGCGTGCCCTGGCCGCTGCCGGTTTCAACATCACCTCTATCCGCGATGTGACACCGATGGCCCATAATGGCTGCCGCCCGCCAAAGCGGCGTCGC
>SLAT01000291.1 GCA_007126715.1 Roseinatronobacter sp. | reverse complement strand
ATTTTTCATCCGGTTTCGCCACCACGGCGGCAAGTTGCACAGCCGGATGTTTCATCAAGACGCCCTCCACCTCTACGGAAGAGACATTCTCGCCGCCCGAAATGATGATGTCCTTGGCCCTGTCGGCGATCTTGATATAGCCGTCCGTGTGCTGGAACGCGATATCGCCGGAATGGAACCAGCCCCCGCGAAACGCCTCGGCGGTTGCTTCGGGGTTCTTGTAATACCCTTTCATCACGCCGTTGCCGCGATGCATGATTTCGCCCAGTGCCGCAGCGTCGCGCGCGACTGGCTGCATCGTTTCAGGGTTCATGACACAGACCCCTTCCATGAAGGGCATGGCAACGCCGGTGCGCGCCTTGACCTCGGCGCGGTCATCGTCGAGCAGCCCATCGAAGCCATCATGCCACAGGCATTCGGTCGCAGGGCCGTAGGTTTCGGTCAGGCCGTAAACCTGTGTGACATTGAAACCCAGCGGCTCGATCGCGGCCAAAGTGGCAGCGGGCGGAGGCGCGCCAGCGGTAAAGACCTCGACCACATGATCAAAGGGCAAACGGTCGGAGTCCTGCGCATTGATGATGGTCTGCAGGACGATCGGCGCGCCCCCGAAATGGGTCGCCCCTTCGGTGCTGATCGCCTGATATATTCCTTTGGCGGTAATGTCGCGCAGGCAGATCACGGTGCCGCCCAGAACCGGGATCATCCAAGGATGGCACCATGCATTGCAATGGAACATGGGCACAATCGTCAGATAGCGGGGATAGAGCGTCATCCGCCATGAGATGGGTTGTGACAGCGCCGAGAGATAGGCCCCGCGATGATGATAAACCACACCTTTGGGCCGCCCTGTCGTGCCTGATGTGTAATTCAGCGCCAGACTTTCCCATTCATCCTGCGGCATGATCCATTCGAATTCGGGATCACCAGAGGCCAGAAACGCCTCATATTCGGTATGGTTGCCTGAAGGGGCAAAGCCTGCCTCTGTATCTGCAACCTCGATCAGAAGGGGTGGCTGCGAGAGGGTGGCGCAGGCGCGATGGGCAAGGTCAAGAAATTCGGTATCGACCAGCAAGACCTTGGCCCCGCCATGCTCCAGAATATAGGCGACCGTGTCCAGATCCAGCCGGGTATTGATCGCATTCAGCACGGCCCCACAGGCGGGGATGCCGAAATGCGCCTCGGCGTGTGGGGCGATATTGGGCAGCAGGGTAGCCACCACATTGCCGGGCTTGACCCCAGCCCCTTCCAGCGCAGAGGCAAGTTGCGAGACACGCGTGTAATACTGCGCATAGCTGCGCCGCGTGCGCCCATATACAAGCGCCTCGCGCGTGGCGAACAGATCAGCGGCGCGGCGCAGATGTGACAGGGGCGTAAGCGCCACATGGTTCGCAGCGGTTTTCTCCAGTCCCATCTCATTATCCAACCAACCCATCTTAGCCCCTCCCAAAGCAGTAATGACGTGATCTGCTCAGCCGCTCGGCGATCAAAGCAGACCTAAAAAACATCATTGAATCGCATGACACGAAAAAGTCCAGATTATATCGCGTTTTCGCCGTTTCGCACCTGCATACAATACAGACAAAATCGGGTTATTGCCCAAAACACTGAGATAAGAGGATACGCCGATGATTACCCTTGATCCCTCAGTACACCAGTTCGTTGCGCGTATTGGCAGCATTTTCAAAGAGACTCGCCCAGGCCCGTTCTGCGAGGCTTCGCGCCCTAATCCTGTCGACGATGTCTTGCACGAAAGCGGTTTGCTTGCCGGGACACTTGTCGCCAACCAGAATGGTTGGGTGCCCGCAGAACAAATCGGTCCTGGCGATCTGGTCCTGACATTTGACAACGGGATGCAACCTGTCGCCGCGAATGAAAGCATGACGCTGGAACGGGCAGATATGCCCAGAAAAAAAGCGTTTACCATGTTTGTGCCCAAGGGTGCACTTGGCAACCGTGTAGACATGAACATTCTGCCGATGCAGGAAGTCATCGTCGAATCAGACCGCGCCGAAGCCCTGTACGGTGACCCGTTCGTGCTGATGCCATGCTTTCTGCTGGACGGCTACAAAGGCATTCATACGCAGCAGTTCTACACGGACCTGCACTTATCCATGCTGCTATTCGAAAACGAACAGATCATTCATACCAATGGTGGGATGCTGGCGCTTGGACAGATGCTGACACGCACGCCATGCGTGTCGCAACACGCGCATCATTCCAACACCATCTATCCACGGCTGACCTACTCGGAATTGCTGTATATCGCAGAATGGCGTCCGCATGCATCGGATCGGCACGCCGCTTTTGCAGCACAAAGCCTTGAGGATACCTGGCTGGAGCTGAACACCAAGCTGGAGTCCTAGCGCAAGATACAGGGGACTGTCGTCAGGTCCTTGAATGGCGGCAACGGCTGTTCCCCAAGGCAGATGCAGCGGGTTCGTGCAGATTTGCATTACCCCGCTGCTGCGCAAATTTCCTGCGTTTTGCTGAACACATTGTTACCTCAATTCAGGCCAAATCTTGTCGTATCCACCTGCCTATATAAGTGGGATTGCTAAAGTTTTTCGAAATCCCTGTTTGCAGTCTGCCTGAATCGAAGGAAAGCAAATGTCTCTGTTGTCATCCTCTGTTGAGATGTTCTCCGAGCGCCTGAATACAATTCTGGACCTCACTTCGAGCAATTCCACGTCAAGAAAACCGGCATTGCCCACCAGCGGCGACACGCTTCGCGAGGTTGGGCTGCTGAACGGGACATTACTTGCCACAAATACCGGATGGTGCCCGATTGAACGTGTGCAGGCATATGATCCGGTCCTGACCTTTGACAATGGCATGCAAAGCGTGGTGCAGAATCGCGCGGTCGTCATTCGACATGCGCAAATCCCGGCGGCCAAGGCCTTTACCATGTTCATTCCCGCTGGCGCCTTGGGAAACCAGAGAGATATGAACATTCTGCCCATGCAGGAAGTGGTGCTTGAATCCGACATTGCCGAAGAGATGTTTGGTAATGCCTTCGTGCTTGCCCCATGCGCCATGCTTGAGGGTTACAAGGGAATCGCCAAGCACCCCATCATGACAGATATCTCGCTGCATATGCTGACCTTCAAGGCCGAACAAATCGTGCAGGCCGAAGGTGAAGTGCTGATGCTGGCACAAAGCGAGGGGTGCTTCTCTCCCTTTGCGGAAACGGTGGTTGAGGCCATGAGTGTCTACCCGCGCCTGACACAAGCCCAGCTCCTTCGGCTGGTCGAGGCAGAAAAAGCCCTTTAGCGGATCCGCGCGGCCATTTACCGCGCGGAAACGTGGCAGCGGTTACGCCGCTTCTGATGATGTGGCAGAATAGAAGCTGCGCCCCTTATCGGCCATTTGCCGCAGCAAATCCGGTGTCTTGAACCGCGGACCAAAGCGCGCCTGCAGATCATCGCTGACGGTCGTTGCGAATTCCGCGCCCAACATATCCAGCCAGCTAAACGGACCACCGGACCAAGGTGCAAAGCCCCATCCAAGGATTGCGCCGACATCGCCTTCGCGGATATCGGTCAGAACCCCGTCTTCCAGCGCGCGCACGGCCTCTAGCGCCTGCGCAAACATCAACCTGTGCTGCACTGTCACCAGATCGGGCTGATCTTCGGCACGGGGAAACTGCGCTTCCAGCCCCTCCCACAACCCGTTGCGGCCACCTTTCTCGTCATAGCTGTAAAAACCGGCCTTGGCCTTGCGCCCAAGGCGGCCTTGCTCGACCATCCAGAACACCACCTCATCGACATCGCCATCGGGGTAGTCATCCCCCATCGCGGCACGTGTGGCCCGCGCGATCTTGGCGCCCAGATCAAGCGAGGTTTCATCGACCAGTTGCAGTGGCCCAAGCGGCATACCCATCAGGCGCGCGGCATTCTCGACCAGCGCGGGCGCCACCCCTTCGCGCACCATGCGCATCCCTTCATTCAGGTAGGGGATGATACAGCGATTGGCATAGAAGAAGCGCGCATCAT
>SLAT01000102.1 GCA_007126715.1 Roseinatronobacter sp. | reverse complement strand
TTTACGGCAATCACGGTTTCGGTGATGCGCTGCGGAACGCCATGTTCCTGCCCGATCCGGGCAAGCGCGCTGGTATCCTTGGGAAAACAAGACCCGCCATAGCCCGGCCCTGCGTGAAGGAATTTGTTGCCGATGCGCCCGTCCAGCCCCATGCCTTTGGCGACCGATTTCACATCAGCGCCCACCCGTTCACACAGGGCTGCGATTTCATTGATGAAACTGATCTTGGTGGCCAGAAAGGCATTTGCAGCATATTTGATCATCTCGGCGGATTCTAGATCGGTATAGACAATGGGGAAATCGCGCAGAAATAGCGGGCGATAGACATCGCCCATTACATTCTTCGCGCGCGCGCTCTCGATACCGACCACAACGCGGTCGGGCTTCATGAAATCATCGATTGCAGCCCCTTCGCGCAGGAATTCGGGGTTGGAGGCAACGTCGAATTCGGCGGCAGGGCGCGTGGCGCGTATGACCTCGGCCACTTTGCGATTGGTGCCGACAGGAACGGTCGATTTCGTCACAACCACGGCATAGCCGGTCAGGGCATTCGCTATATCGGCTGCTGCTGCCATCACATAAGTCAGATCGGCATGGCCATCGCCGCGCCGTGTCGGTGTGCCAACGGCAATGAAAATGGCATCGGCCCCATCGACAGCACTCGCAAGATCGGTGGTGAATTTCAGCCTGCCAGCGGCGACATTGCGCGCCATGACCGCATCAAGGCCCGGCTCGTATATCGGGACTTCGCCGCGCTCCAGCATGGCGATTTTTTCTGGCATCTTGTCAACGCAGATCACATCATGCCCGAAGTCAGAGAAGCACACTCCCGACACAAGACCTACATAGCCGGTTCCGATCATTGCTATTTTCATGTTTTGCCCTGTCCCTGCCGCATTACCGGTTGCGGCAGTACCATAACTTCGCGCGAGAGTATAAGCCAGAACCCAAGTTGCTTATGTGCGGTCTGGATTGTCACGGCGAAAACGCGGAAAACTGCTTTTTGTTCTGGTTTTGAATGATGGCTGCGCGGTGAACGCCGTGGTCCCCGACAGCAAATATCCCTGCGCGCGGCAGATTTGCGGGCAGGTGGTTCTGGCCTGCCGTTTCAGGCGGCTATGGACCGGGGCATACGCGCAAGGTTCGCTCAGGTGCCAACCCTTTGCTGGTTTTGCTGAAAACTTTTATAGCTTGCCATAAGGTCGTTGAACTTGCCGCCTTGTACCGCGACATGGGCGCGCAACGCAAGGGACACCTCGTCTGCATTGCCATTCTCAAGCGCTTCGAGAATGGCGCGATGTTCCGACAAGGATTGTTCAAGCCGGCCGCGGACCCGCAATTGCAGCCGCCGAAACGGTTTTAGCCGACGGTGCAGCTGCCCGGCCTGATCTGCAAGAAACTGGTTGCCCGATGCCTTGTAGAGCAGGTGATGAAATTTTTCGTTTTCAGCGTAATAGCGGTCGGAATCATTGTTCGCGACAGCATCTTCGCAAGCGATCACGGTGCGATACAGGTCGGCAAGAACCTGCTGCGTGACACGCCTTGCGGCCAACCTGCCGCAAAACGCTTCGAGTTCGGCCATGACCTCGAACATTTCGATCATTTCGCTAAGATCGGGATGGCGCACGAATGCGCCCCGGTGGGGGATCAGTTCCAGAAGGCCTGACGCGGCCAGACTTTGAAATGCTTCTCGTAACGGAGTGCGAGAGCACCCGAATTTCTCGGACAGCGAGATTTCATCCAGCCGTTCTCCGTTCACCAGTTCGCCGGTGACGATCATTTGCTCAAGCGTTTCTCGGACGCTGTCTGCTCTGCGCGATGGCATTGTGTTGCTGCCTCAGTTGGTCCAATCCGTCATAGTATACCGATGTGTATTTCGCAATTCCATAATTGTATACAAAAATCTTGACTTTGTATTTTGTATCGCATTCACTGTATCCACATTGTTGAGGAGCAATGAATCAGCGCAAGGGCAGAGAGACCCGGCGCCCAAGCTTCAGGGAGGAAAAGATGAGAATTTTATCACTAGCTGCTGCGTCTGTACTGGCAATCACATCCATCGTCGGATCGCAGGGTGCACAGGCGCAACAGCTTCGCTTGTCGCATCAATGGTCAACCGCAGACCTGCGCCATCAGGTGGCCCAGATGATCGCGGATGATCTGGATGAGGCGGATGTCGGGCTGTCGATCAGGATTTTCCCGTCGGCGTCGCTCTTTTCTGCGACCGAGCAATATCAGCCCGTCAGTCGCGGCCAGCTTGATATGACTGTGTATCCGCTGTCCTATGCGGGCGGCCAGCGGCCAGAGTTCAACCTGACACTGATGCCGGGCCTTGTGCGCAACCATGACCACGGCGCGCGGCTGAACGCGTCGCCCTTCATGGAGCGGCTGGAAGAGTTGATGGCCGAAGATGATGTGATGGTTCTGGTACATGGCTATCTGGCGGGCGGGTTCGCGGCGAAAGGCGAATGCATCACGCGGCCAGAGCATATGGCGGGACGCAATGTGCGCGCTGCCGGACGGGCCTTTGAGCAGATGCTGGCGGCAGCGGGCGCGTCTATTTCGTCTATGGCTTCGTCCGAAATCTATAACGGTATGCAGACCGGGGTTCTGGATGCGGTGAACACTTCGTCCTCGTCCTTTGTGTCGTTCCGCTTGTATGAGCAGGTCGATTGCTACACCCCGGCGGGCGATATCGCCCTGTGGTTCATGTATCAGCCGCTCTTGATGAACAAATCGACCTTCGAGGGCCTGAGCGAGGAACAGCAGGAGGTGCTTCTGACCGCGGCTGCCAAAGCTGAGGAATGGTATCTGGAGCAGGCCAAGCTGGATGATGTCCGTTCGGTTGAAGTCTATCAGGAAAACGGCGTCGAGATTGCTGAAATGAGCGCCGAAGATTTCGAGGCATGGCGCGCGCTGGCGATGGAGTCGGCCTATGCGTCCTTCGTCGATCAGGTTCCGAACGGTCAGGAATTGCTGGATATGGCCTTCGAGGTCGAGTGATCGCCCTATGACCCGGGCGCGGCAAAAGCCGCGCCCAATTTCTTCTTTCACCGAAATATCAGGAGTCATGACTTATGGCCTTGCCGACCGTTGACGCCGGATGGCGACGCGGCGCAGATTTCCTTGTCCGCAGCATCGGGGGTCTTTCGATCCTGTGCGGCTGGATCGCAGCGTCCATGATCCTCGCCTCAGTCTTTATAACCTGCCAGATGATCTTTGTGCGTTTCGTGCTGCGCCAGTCAACGATCTGGCAGACGGAAACCGTGATCTATCTGATGATCGCGGCGACCATGCTGGGCCTGCCTTATGTGCAGAAATTGCGCGGGCATGTGAATGTGGACCTGTTGCCGATATGGCTGCGCCCCTTGCCGCGCAAATTGCTGGCGATTGTTGTGCTGCTGTCGGGCATCGTGGTGTTGGGCATCATGGGGTTTTACGCGTTCGAGCATTGGCACCTGGCCTTTCAGCGCGGCTGGCGGTCGTCGAGCGTATGGGGGCCACCGCTCTGGATTCCTTATCTGGCAATGCCTCTGGGTTTTGCGCTTTTCATCCTTCAGCTTCTGGCCGATCTGCTGGCCTTGCTGACAGGCCGTGACACCGCTTTCGGACTGGAGGCTGACTGATGGACCCGCTTATTCTTGGTGCTCTTGTCGCGGTTGCGACCATTGCCGTGCTCTTTTCCGGTGTTTCGGTGGCCACTGGTCTGCTGATTGTTTCGGGCCTGTTTCTTGTATTGTTCGAGGGGATGTGGGCGCTGGAGTTGATGCCGGAAAAGTTTTTCGGCAAGCTGAATTCCTTCGCACTTTTGTCGATCCCGATGTTCATCATCATGGGGTCGGCCATATCCTCGACGCGGGCGGGTGCGGACCTTTATGAAGCGCTGGAACGCTGGCTGACGCGCGTGCCGGGCGGGTTGGTCATGTCCAACCTTGGGGCCTGTGCGCTGTTCTCGGCGATGTCGGGGTCCAGCCCTGCGACCTGTGCGGCCATCGG
>SLAT01000093.1 GCA_007126715.1 Roseinatronobacter sp. | reverse complement strand
GGACAATATTGCTTTCAAGCGCTCCTCGAACTCGCCGCGATATTTTGCACCGGCAATCAGCGCGCCCATATCCAACGCCATCAGTTTCTTGTCGCGCAGCGATTCGGGCACATCGCCATTGATGATGCGCAGCGCAAGCCCCTCGGCGATGGCGGTCTTGCCCACGCCAGGCTCGCCAATCAGCACCGGGTTATTCTTGGTGCGGCGCGAAAGCACCTGCATCGTGCGACGGATTTCCTCATCACGGCCAATGATCGGGTCAATCTTGCCTTCGCGTGCCGCCTGCGTCAGGTCGCGGGCATATTTCTTCAGCGCATCATACCCTTCTTCTGCAGAGGCACTGTCGGCAGTGCGCCCCTTGCGCAGGTCATTGATGGCAGTATTCAGGTTTTGGGCCGTCACGGCCCCTGCATCCAGCGCATCCTTGGCGTCAGATTTCACCAGTGCAAGTGCAGTCAGCAGGCGTTCGACAGTCACATAGCTGTCGCCAGCTTTTTTCGAAATCTGTTCGGCCTGATCAACCACCTTGGCGGTTTGCGGGTCCATGTAAATTTGCCCCTCGCCGCCCGAGACCTTGGGGATCTTGGCCAGTGCAATCTCATTGGCCTGCGCCACGCGATCCGGCGCACCGCCTGCGCGTTTTATCAGATTGGCGGCCATGCCCTGATCATCGTCCAGCAGGGCCTTCAGCAGATGCGCAGGCACCAGACGCTGATGATCTTCGCGCAGGGCGATGGTTTGGGCAGCTTGTAAAAAGCCGCGTGCGCGTTCCGTGAATTTTTCTAGATTCATATCTGTTCTCTCCATCATAAGCGCCCGGGATGCGGTGGGTGCCTGCGATGCAGCACACCCCCTTTTATGGGCCTTGAACCTTATGTGGGATGGTGACAGGCCTGTTGCAAGATAGGCACAGGTGCCGCGCGCAGAAAATTCTGCACGCCCGCCTTACAGGATTTTGGGCGAAGGTCAGGCCAGACGCGCCGCGCAGGTTTGCTCGCACCATGCCAGCAGGGCGGCATGGTCAGGCGCGATCGGCTGCGCCATATCGGCGCTATAGGCCAGAAACCCGTCCAGATTGTGCCGGTTCACCGCTGTAAGTACCGGAATCCCTTCGGACAGTGCCTTGCCGATCACATGGCGAAAGCCGCGCCCCTCAACCTCGGATTTGCCGAATTTGTTGATGATCAGCAGCGCGGGGCGGCGGTCGAGGTCAGCATCGACAAGCCCGACTGCGCTTTCCAGCCCCAGCGGGTCCAGCCGGCACCCTTTGGAATGGGGGCCAAGATCCTGGCTGATGCGCAAGGAATGCGCGTGCCCCAACACACGCAGGTCCATGTCGCACAACCTGTCGGGGCGTGTTTCGCGGTTAATCTGCACCACACCCGCCAGCGGCCAGCCGCGTGCATGCAGGCTTTGCGCCAGTTCGGCCAACAGCCTGTCTGCCGCGCCGCGCCCCTCTGCCGTGACATATCCCAACATGGGCCTGCCCTTTTCTTTTGCACATGTTATATGCCCATCTAGTGTGAAACGATCCGCAGGACCAGATGGCAATGTCCCAGCCCCCCCGTCATTTTCCCGACCCGTCCAACCCGCGCCTGACCCGCGCGGTTGAAGGGCATGACCATACGGGTCAGTTGCAACAGATCCGCGTGGTGGAAGAACGGCCCCTGACCATATTTCTGAATGCGCAGGAAATCGTCACCGCCATGACGATTGGCGATTACCCCGAATATCTGGCGGTGGGGTTTTGGCGCAATCAGGGCATGTTGCGCGATGACGACCAGATCACCGCAGTTGACTATGACGACGATCTGGAAGTGGTGGTGGTGCGCACCACGCGCCAGACCAGCTATGAAGAGAAGGTCAAAAAGAAAACCCGCACGTCGGGCTGTGCCGTGGGCACGGTCTTTGGCGACATGATGGAAGGGCTGGAGGGGCTGACATTGCCACCTGCCGAAATCCGCACAAGCTGGCTGTATGCGCTGGCGAAAGAGATCAACACCCTGCCATCATTGTATCTGGAAGCAGGTGCTATTCATGGCACGGTTTTGTGCCAGCGCGACCAGATGTTGGTTTATATGGAGGATGTCGGGCGTCATAACGCTGTCGACAAAATCTCTGGTTATATGTTTCAGCATGGGGTCGGCGGTTCGGACAAGCTGCTGTACACGACTGGGCGGCTGACATCCGAGATGGTGATAAAGACCGCGCAGATGGGCATTCCCGTGCTGGCCTCGCGCTCTGGCTTTACGGCTTGGGGGGTTGAGATTGCGCGGCAAGTAGGGCTGACGCTGATCGGGCGGATGCGGGGCCAGCGCTTTATCTGCCTGTCGGGCGAGGAACGGCTGATCCGCGATGCCGATGTCGCTGCGGTGCCCGATGAAGACCGCAAGCACCGCCGCAAGGGGGCAGAGGCATGAGCGCGCCTTTGGGTGTTATTCTGGCGGGCGGCCAAGCCACCCGCATGGGCGGCGGCGACAAGGGGTTGCGGGCTGTGGCGGGCAAGCGCCTGTTGGATCATGTCCTTGACCGGCTTGGCCCGCAAGTCGGGCAGATCGCACTCAATGCCAATGGTTCGCCTGCGCGTTTCGACGAATTCGGCCTGCCTGTTTTGCCCGATTCCCTGCCCGACTGGCCCGGTCCATTGGCCGGTGTGCTGGCAGGGCTGGATTGGGCGGCAGGGCAGGGGGCCGCGTCGATCGTCACGGTCGCGGCTGACACCCCGTTTTTCCCGCGTGATCTTGTGGCGCGATTGCAGGGCGCGGCAGGCCCATCGGGGCTTGCGCTGGCCGCCACGCGCGAGGGGGACAAGCTGTGGCGGCACCCGACTTTTGGCCTGTGGCCTGTCGCGCTGCGCGAGGATTTGCGCGCGGCCCTGACGGGCGGCTTGCGCAAGGTGGTTTTATGGACTGACAAGCACGGGGCAGGCACGGCTGAATTCGACACCGTGCCGTTCGATCCCTTCTTCAATATCAACACGCCGCAAGATATCGAGATTGCCGAACAGTTGGTGAGGCAGGCATGAACCTATACGGCGTGACAGGCTGGAAAAATACGGGCAAGACCGGCCTGATGGAGCGGTTGGTGGCCGAGATTGTCGCGCGCGGTCTTACAGTCTCGACCGTAAAGCACGCGCATCACGACACGGAAATCGACCATCCGGGCCGCGATTCCTACCGCCACCGCGTGGCAGGCGCGCGCGAGGTGGTGTTATCCTCGCCCCGGCGCTGGGCCGTGATGCACGAATTGCGCGACCAGCCCGAACCGATGCTGGCAGAGTTGCTGACCCGCCTCTCTCCCGTCGATCTGGTGTTGATCGAGGGGTATAAGCGTGCTTCCCACCCCAAAGTTGAGGCTTACCGCGCCGAGGCGGGCCGCGATCTGCTGGCGCGCGAAAATGACACTATTCGCGCCGTGGCATCCGATGTGGCGATTGATGGTTTGGCGCAGCCTGTGTTTCATCTGGATGATACCCGCGCCATTGCCGATTTCATCCTGCGTGATCTGGGGCTCAAGACATGAGCCGCTTTGACCGTGTTCTGGTGGTGGATTGGTCTGCCAATGCAACGCCAAAACTTGGCGCGGATTCCATCTGGATAGGCAGCGCTGGCGCCGGGGCCGTAGCGCCAAGGAACATGCCCACGCGTTTTGCCTGTATGGAGGCCTTGCGCACAGAGATTGCAGCGGCGCAAGCGTCGGGCCAGCGTATGCTGGTGGCGTTTGATATCGGCTTCGGGTTTCCGCGCGGTTTTGCCGCGCATCTGACTGGCCGCGCCGAAGCGCTTGCCGTCTGGGACTGGCTGGCCGATCGCGTTGAGGATGATGCGCGCAATGCCAATAACCGTTTTGAAGTTGCCGCACAGATCAATCGCGTCTTTCCCGGGATCGGTCCGTTCTGGGGCAGGCCGAATGGGCGCGATCTGCCCGATCTGCCGGCCAAGGGAACGGCGCGCGAGGGGCATGGATTGGCAGAATTGCGCGACACAGAAGCACTCTGCGCGGGTGCGCATCCGATGTGGAAGTTATACACCACCGGGTCTGTGGGTTCGCAAAGCCTGCTGGGTCAAGCACATCTTGCAAGACTGCGCCAAGAGTTTACTGATGCGCTGTCAGTCTGGCCGATGGAAGGGGATGAAGCCCCGATCGTGCTGGTGGAAACCTATTTGTCGCTGATTGATCCGGCGGTCAAACAGGCGCAGAATTACCCTTGCAAGGATGCCGCACAGGTGGATTTGCTGGCGCGTGCCTTTCACCATGCCGATATGACGCAGCTTATGGCGGTTTCGGCCACACCTGAAACCCTGCGCGAAGAAGGTTGGATTCTGGGTGCGGGTCATGCCGCACATTTGCTGGAGGTGCTGGAACCGGCGCCACTGACCCCACCGCGGCTGCGCAACGATTGCTTTGCCATGCCACAGGGTGTGGATTGGGTGCCGGTAGACACTGCTCTGAACCGGTTGCGCACAGCTTTGCATCCGCTGACGGCTGAAGAAGATGTAGATATTAAAGAGGCTGGCGGACGAATTCTGACACAAGATATTGTTGCACGGCGCGCCAACCCGCCCGCTGCAAATTCTGCTGTTGATGGCTATGGATTTGCGCAGGCTTCCCTCGAAGGAAACGGACCCTACACTTTGCCGCTTGTGGTCGGTCGCGCCGCAGCGGGCCAACCTTTTGGTGGTGAGGTGCCGCGCGGATATGCGATCCGAATTCTGACGGGTGCCATTCTGCCCGAGGGGGTGGATACTGTCGTGCTGGAAGAAGATTGTGCCAGTGATGAATCGCGCGTGGCCTTTGACGGGCCGATCAAGCCGCGCATCAATACCCGCAAAGCGGGTGAAGATGTGGTGGCGGGCGCTATTTTCCTTCCTGCCGGTCGCAGTCTGACCCCGGCCGATCTGGCGCTTGCATCGGCTTTGGGCGTGGGGCGGGTGAAGGTTTACCGCCATTTGCGGGTAGGTGTGCTGTCTACGGGTGACGAGTTGTTGGCCGACCCTAATTCGGCAGCGCAACCACACCAGATTTTCGACGCCAACCGCCCTATGTTGCTGGAAATTATACGCAAATGGGGACATGTGCCCGTCGATCTGGGCCATGTGCCCGATGATCCCGTGCGCATTGCCGCGGCATTGGACAATGGGGCGCGCGCTTGCGATGTGATCCTGACATCGGGCGGCGCTTCGGCGGGTGATGAGGATCACGTGTCACGCCTGTTGCGCGAAAAGGGCAATTTAAGCAGTTGGCGCATAGCGCTTAAACCGGGCCGCCCGCTTGCGCTTGCACTTTGGCAAGGGGTTCCGGTGCTGGGCCTGCCCGGTAATCCCGTCGCGGCTTTTGTCTGCACGCTGATATTCGGTCGTCCGGCCTTGTCGCTGATGGCGGGGTGTGGGTGGCAGGAACCACAGGGTTTTCTGGTCGAGGCCGCGTTTACCAAAACCAAAAAGCCGGGGCGGCGGGAGTATCTGCGCGCGCGGCTGGATGCAGAGGGCCGGGTCGAAGTTTTTGCATCCGAAGGCTCTGGGCGTATCAGCGGGTTAAGTTGGGCCGAAGGGCTGGTCGAATTACCTGATGGGGCAGAAACAATCCAACCCGGTGTGATGGTTCGCTACTTTCCCCTCGCCAGTTTTGGGCTTTAGTCGCTTTTTGGCGTCACACATGCCCCGCGCTGTTGCCAAAATCTGCTTAATTTCGACATAAAATGAAAGATTGTCGCAGTGCTGACCCGCCGTGACCGCATTCTTGCCCGATTTGTCGTCAAAACTGCAATTTGATAATATGTAGTTGTAGGGCGTAATCATGGACCGATTAACGGAAATGGAAGCTTTTGCCACCGTCGTGGACCAAGGCGGGTTTACGGATGCTGCGCGCAAAATGGGGATTTCCAAATCGGCTGTTTCCAAGCATGTCTCTTCACTGGAATCGCGGCTTGGCGCGCGATTGTTGAACCGAACGACACGTCGCGTTAGCCCCACCGATATTGGGCTGGCTTATTATGACCGCGCGCGCCGCGTTCTCAATGATGCGGGAGAGGCGGATAATCTGGTCACCTCAATGCAATCTGCGCCCTCTGGTATCCTGCGCATCGCAGTGCCGACGGATTTCGGGGCAACACATCTCTCTCCTGTATTGGGGGATTTCTTGAACTGTTACCCCGATGTGTCCGTCAATATGGTTCTGAAAAACCGCTATGTCGAACTGATCTCTGAAGGGTTCGATCTGGCGATTCGCATGGGCGAAATGGATGATAGCAGCCTGCGCGCCCGCAAGATCTGCGAAGCAACGCAGCGATTGATTGCCTCACCGGAATATCTGGCGAAGCACGGGCGCCCTGCACGGATTGATGACCTCAACGATCATCGGTTGCTGTATTATTCACATAATGCGGCCAGTTCGGTCTGGCGTATCTCGGCCCCTTCGGGCGAACAGCGTCAGGTGCGGTCATCGTCGTGGTTTTCGGTGAATGACGGGCAATCGCTTCTGACGGCTGCGATAAACGGCCTTGGCATCGCCTATCTGCCAAGCTTTCTGTATGCGCCAGCCATGAAGGCCGGGTTGGTCGAAGACGTGATCCCGGATTTGCCGCGCGATGTGCAAAGTCTTTATGCGGTCTATCCTGCCGGGCGCTATACCCAGCCCAAGGTGCGCGCGCTTATTGATTTTCTGGTCGAGCAGTTCAGCGGTCGATCAGCAGATGACTGGTGATCGACAAGCAAGCTGGTTTGCTTGCATGACCCGCTGATTCGGCTTTTCTGGATCAGATTTGCGCAACCGCTAGTCGCGATGATACGGGCCACCGGCCAGAATCGTCGAGGCGCGATAAATCTGCTCGCACAGCATGACCCGTGCCAGCATATGCGGCCAGACCATTGGCCCGAACGACAAGAGTTGGTGGGCTGCATTCCGAATATCCGGGCTTAACCCGTCTGCGCCACCAATGACAAAAGCCAGATCGCTAGCTCCTGAATCGCGCTGCGTCGCTACAAACCGTGCAAATTGGCGCGAATCCAGCATCTCGCCACGTTCATCAAGCGCTACGACATATGCACCCGCAGGCAGCGCCCGCTCTAGCATCCGCCCCTGATCCCCGGAAGAGGTGGCCTTGCGGTCATCCACCTCATGCTCAAGACAGGGGCCCAATGATAGGGCGCGCCCTGTGCGGTCAAAACGCAGCCTATAGTCGTCGATCAAGGCGCGCTCTGGCCCTTTGCGAATGCGCCCGATCGCGCAGATATGCAGTCGCATCAGCCCGCAGGCTTGGTGCCTGTGTCCTGCCACATCTTTTCAAGCTGGTAGAACTCGCGCACTTCCGGACGGAAGATATGAACGACGACATCGCCGGCATCTATCAGCACCCAGTCGCCGACATCCTTGCCCTCACTCCGCGCTGACAGGCGAAAGGTTTCCTTAAGCCGGTCAAGAAGTTTCTGGGCAATAGCTGCGACCTGACGGGTCGAGCGGCCAGAGCATATTACCATATGGTCCGCCATGGCGGTTTTCCCATGCAGGTCAATTGTCTGGATGTCTTCGGCCTTGTCGTCGTCAAGCGAGGTCAAAACCAGCTCAAGTATCGCATCGCTACTGATCTGCGCAGCGGGCGCTTTGGCTGAGTGGTCCGCAATGGCGGTCATGTCGGTATGAGACAGAGACCTGTCCTCCTGTTGTGCATGTTGACTGGTTTAATATAACATTGGCGACGCCACTTCTCAATGATCGCGTTAAAGACTTCGCATCATGGTGAAGCCCAGAACGACGCATATTGATCAGCCGCGTCTTCTGTCGTTGCCATAACGCTGATTCGGGCGTATTTACCAGCCCATGAAACGCTTTTTTGACATGTCGGACCACGCCCGCCTGCCGCAACGCTTCGAAAGCGATGCGCGTTCGGTGCTCGCACGCCTTAGCTGATCCCTGATTCTGGCCCTGCGGCCAGTCGTTTCCTCAGCAAAGCTACTTCCAATCCGAGAGAGATCGCCATGCCCAAGACCCTGTATGACAAAATCTGGGACGCTCACGTTGTCCATGAAGATTCAGACGGCACCTGCCTGCTGTATATTGATCGCCACCTTGTTCACGAAGTTACCAGCCCGCAAGCCTTTGAAGGGCTTCGCATGACCGGGCGCAAGGTGCGTGCGCCTGAAAAGACAATCGCGGTGCCCGATCACAATGTTCCAACCACGCCAGACCGTGAAAATGGTATCGAAAACGAGGAATCCCGTATTCAGGTGGATGCACTTGACCGCAACGCCCGCGAGTTTGGTGTGAATTATTATCCGGTTAACGATATTCGTCAGGGGATCGTGCATATCGTTGGCCCTGAACAGGGTTGGACCCTGCCGGGCATGACAGTGGTCTGCGGCGACAGCCATACTGCGACGCATGGGGCATTCGGGGCGCTTGCACATGGGATCGGCACATCCGAGGTCGAGCATGTTCTCGCCACGCAGACATTGATCCAGCAGAAATCCAAGAACATGAAGGTTGAGGTCACAGGCTCGCTTCTGCCGGGTGTGACCGCCAAGGACATCACCCTGTCGGTGATCGGGGCCACCGGAACTGCCGGGGGCACAGGCTATGTGATCGAATATTGCGGCCAGGCCATTGAAGAATTGTCGATGGAAGGGCGCATGACGGTCTGCAACATGGCGATCGAGGGCGGCGCACGCGCAGGTCTGATCGCTCCCGACCAGAAAACCTTTGATTACGTAAAGGGCCGCCCCCATGCCCCCAAAGCTGCACAATGGGATGCGGCGCTGGCATGGTGGAAAACGCTTAAATCCGATCCCGATGCACATTGGGACAAGGTCATCACTCTCAAGGGTGAAGATATCGCGCCTGTCGTCACATGGGGGACATCGCCTGAGGATGTGCTGCCGATTACCGCCGAGGTGCCGGATCCTGCCAGTTTCTCTGGCGGCAAGGTTGAGGCGGCGCGTCGCGCATTGGAATATATGGGCCTCAAGCCAGGGCAGAAGCTGACTGATATCGAGATTGATACAGTCTTTATCGGGTCGTGCACGAATGGCCGGATCGAAGACCTGCGTGCAGCGGCGGCGATTCTGAAAGGCCAGAAGATCAAGTCAGGGTTGCGCGCGATGGTTGTGCCCGGATCCGGGCTGGTGCGCGCGCAAGCCGAAGAAGAAGGGCTTGCACAGATTTTCATTGATGCCGGCTTTGAATGGCGGCTTGCCGGATGCTCGATGTGCCTGGCAATGAACCCAGATCAGCTATCCCCCGGAGAGCGCTGCGCAGCGACCTCGAACCGCAACTTTGAGGGGCGTCAAGGCCGCGGAGGGCGCACGCATCTGATGTCGCCCGCAATGGCAGCCGCTGCGGCGATCACAGGCCGTTTGACCGATATTCGCGAGATGATGGCGCAAACTGCCTGATTTTCTTGCTCAAAATACTCTGGGGTCCGGGGCAAAGCCCCGGCGCTCTGGTCAGGAGAGACAGTATGGAAAAATTCACAACACTTACGGGCGTTGCTGCCCCTATGCCGCTGGTCAATATCGACACGGATATGATCATTCCCAAACAGTTCCTGAAGACGATCCAGCGCTCAGGGCTTGGCAGGAACCTGTTTGATGAAATGCGCTTTGACGATGATGGCAACGAGATACCGGATTTTGTCCTGAATCAGCCGGCTTATCGCAATGCAAATATTCTTGTCGCAGGTGATAACTTCGGCTGTGGTTCGTCGCGCGAGCATGCGCCTTGGGCGCTGGCGGATTTCGGGATCAGGGTCGTCATCTCAACCAGTTTCGCCGATATCTTCTACAATAACTGCTTCAAGAACGGGATGTTGCCGATTGTCTTGCCCCGGGAACAGGTCGATCTGCTGATGGAGGATGCCAGCAAGGGTGCCAATGCACGGATATCGGTTGATCTTGAGTCGCAGACTGTGACCAGTTCTGATGGACAGGAATTCCGCTTCCAGATTGACCCGTTCAAGAAGCACTGCCTGCTGAATGGGTTGGACGACATTGGGCTGACATTGGAGAAAGTATCTTCAATTGATACTTTCGAGGCACAGGCAGCGCAGGCACGTCCTTGGGTTTAAGTCTAAAAAACGGGCATTTGTATGTGGTGCCAATGACAGGCACCACATTTTTTCCATAATTTCGATGTAAACGCGTGACAGTTTGGACTCGAAATAGCCGCTGCTTTTGCTGATCCTCGGGATACAGCTTGCGAGGATTGGTAAAATGGGCAACATTGTGTCAAGAGTAAGGCAGTCGCTTCCAGAATGGGCGCAATTTTTACAAACAAAAAAGCCTGGATTTAACGGAAAGATGACCCAGAGAAGAGGTAGTCGAATTTCCGTTATGCGAATTTCCATGTTGATATTGCGCGGGTTTCTGGTTGCGTTGGTGTTTCTGATACCGGCCCTGCTGCTTCCCGAAATCTCTCAGGACATTGCGCAGGGTGTGACTTTTCTGGCCATTCTCGCAGCGGTTGTTGTCGTGACCGAGTATTCGGCAGCCTATCCCGGATTGATCGAATTTCGGGACGCCAAACCTTACAACCGCACACGTTTCGTCCTGTTCTTCGTGATTGTTGTGTCAGTCACGACCCTTCAGCGAGAGATCATGTTGGGTACGGATGCGGCGAATCTGTTTACAAGTTTTGCGATCGTGCTGGGCAGTGTTCTTGATTTCTCCTTCAGTCCTGTCGCGCTTCTGGTCTCTTCCCTGCCGCCGGGTTTGTCGAATGAGCATCTGGTCGTAGTACAGGTTAGTGCGGCGCTTGCTTACACGTTATCTCTTGCTGGTTTGGGCATTTTTCTTGTCGGGCTTGCGCTTGGCTATTGGCCCCGCCGCGCTGAGATATTCAACGTGTGGGTAAATCTGCCGAATTTTGACCCGACCAAGGGGGTAGATATCGTCCAGCGTCTTGAGCGTGATGCGCAGATTAACGTTGCGTTAGGGATAATCTTGCCATTCTCCTTGCCTGCGTTGCTGCATCTGTCTTCATTTCTGGTGCAGCCCGTCACATTGGAAACGCAATTGGCGTTGGTATGGGGGGTTTCGCTCTGGGCATTTATTCCGGTCAGTCTGGTGATGCGCGGTGTGGCGATGTACCGGGTGTCGCAGCTTATCCGGGCTCAGCGTCGGCGGGTTGCCGAGGCACAGGATGCCGTGCCCTTGCCGCCACAATCTGCCTATTCCTGATCTTCTGCCTGTTTCCCTTTGCGTCAGCAGCGACAAGTTCTGTGACGCGCAAGGGTCCCGACAGCTTGCGGCTGGTTTTCTGGCGTATCGATCTGGGTGCGCGCGGGCCTGGCTATGCGCTGCGCGACATTCGTGCAGGGGCGGATTTGCCTTCCCTCAAGGCTGATATCATTGACCACCTATCGCCGGATGTGCTGGTTATCTCAGGGCTGGATTATGATCATGATCTTGTCACTCTCCATGCCTTTGGGGCGCTGATCGCTGATCGCGGCACGGCGCTTCCCCATGTATTTGCGTTTCCATCAAATGCAGGTTTGCGAATGGGCCGCGACATGAATGACGATGGCCGTGATGACGGCCCGGATGATACGCAGGGCTATGGCCATTTCGCGGGCCAGCGCGCGTTGGCGCTTCTGTCTCGCCTCCCAATAGATGCCGAGGCCGCGCGCGATTTCTCGGGCTTTTTGTGGAAAGACCTGCCCGATGCACGGCTGCCTGAATTAGAGCCGTCAGTTTTGGAGGCACAGCGTCTGTCCAGCACAGGGCATTGGGATATCCCAATTCTGACCTCGGCTACTCAGCGTCTGCATCTTCTGATATATCAAGCTGGCCCGCCGGTCTTCGGGGGGCGCAGCCTTCGCAACCTGTATCGCAATCATGATGAGACTGCGTTCTGGCTGACTTTACTCGAAGGCCGCCTGCCGATGCCGCCGCCAGATGGGCCATTTGTCTTGATGGGGGGCAGCAATCTTGACCCAAATGACGGGGATGGTCTGCACGGCGCGATGCGCGCGCTGCTGACAAGCCCTTTGCTGCAAGACCCACAACCGCAGAGTGAAGGGGCAATTCACGCAGCCAATGATGAATTCAGTGTCGCGCATGTTGGTCCACACGCATTGGATACGGTTTACTGGCCTCGTCAGCCTGGAAACCTGCGCGTGAGCTACATCTTGCCCGCAGCCGAAATTGACGTGCTCTCAAGCGGTGTCTTATGGCCTGCGCCTGATAGTCCAGATGCGGAATTGGCCGCAGCGTTAGATACGCTGGAAATCTCTCACCGGCCCGTCTGGCTGGATCTCGACTTGCGCAGCATCCGCCCTGCAGGCCAGATTAATTGATCAGCCCTGCATGGCGCATCGCGACATCCATTTTCTGTCGCGTAGCTTCTGTCAGGCCCAAAAGTGGCAAGCGCACTTCTTCGCTGCATTTGCCAAGACGAGAGAGGCCATATTTTGCGGCAACAAGGCCAGGTTCAAGGAATATGGCCAGATGCAGCGGCATAAGAATGTCGTGAATCTGCAGTGCCCGCGCGTAATCCCCAGCCAGCGTGGCTTCCTGAAACTCTGCGCATAGCCGCGGTGCCACATTCGCGGTGACGGAAATACACCCTATCCCGCCTTGCGCGTTGAAGCCCGGCGCGGTGGCATCCTCGCCTGAAAGCTGAATGAAATCCGGCCCGCATGTCAGGCGCTGCTGGCTGACGCGTTCCAGTTTGCCTGTCGCATCCTTGACACCGATAATGCGCGGCAACTCGGCCAGACGGGCCATTGTGTCTGGCATCATATCCACAACCGAACGGCCCGGGATATTGTAGATGATGATCGGCAAGTCACAGCAATCGTGCAAGGCGGTGAAATGCGCGATCAGCCCTTCTTGCGTTGGCTTGTTGTAATAGGGCGTGACCACCAGCGCGGCATCGGCCCCAACTTTTTCGGCGTGACGCATAAAGCCGATAGCCTCTAGCGTGTTGTTCGACCCGGCCCCTGCAATGACCGGAACGCGCCCACCAGCGGCTTTCACCACCTCTTCGATCACAAGAAAATGTTCGGCATGGCTTAGCGTCGGGCTTTCGCCTGTCGTGCCCACCGGTACCAATCCGTGAGAGCCCTCGTCGATCTGCCATGTAACCAGTGCGTGCAGCGCGTCAATATCAAGCGCGCCATCCTTCAGCGGTGTTACCAGTGCTGGAATGGACCCTCTGATCTGCATACGCGCCTCCTTGGTTGCAAGTACCGGACAAGATGCGGACCAGATACGATTGCGCAATTGTGTCTTGCCGCCCTGACCGTGGCGGTTAGAACTATCGGCAGTGATTTTCAAGGCGAAAAAGGGTGTATGACATGGGTCAGAGTAACGTCGTGGCCTTGCGGCGCTGGGGGGTAACCGTTTTTCTGGCAGGTCTGACTGCATTTAGCCCTGCTTCCGCGCAGCAGACTGCTCCGCCCGCGCGCGCGGCGGGGCTGCTCTCTAGCGCTTTGGAAACGGCACAATCCGGCGACTGGCAAGCTGCGCGCGCACGCGCCGCGCAAAGCGCGCCGATTGCGCAGGATATCATTGCCTGGCAAGCTCTGCGTGCAGGGGATGGCAGTTTTTCGGATTTTGTCGAATTCCTTGAAAATAAGGGGCATTGGCCCCTTATCAATGCTGTTGCGCGCGGCGCTGAGGCATTGTTGCCCAGCAAAAGCACGTCAGAAATCCTTGCCTTTTTCGCAGAGCGTGACCCCGTGTCAGAGCAGGGCTGGATCGCACTTGTCTTTGCGCTGCGTGACGCGGGGCGCGAAGATGAGGCGCAAGCTTTGGCACAACGCCTTTGGCAAGAAGAGCCGATGGGCGGTGAAAGTGAATTGCGCCTGTTGCGTGTTTTTGATTCTGCGTTGCAACCCTACCACGCGGCGCGGGTGGATATGCTGCTGTGGCGCGGAGAGCGGAATGCCGCCCAGCGTCATCTGGACCGCATGAACACGGGCAAACAGCGGGTGGCACGCGCGCGCATCGCGCTGCAAGAACGCGCGGCGGGGGTGGATGCCTTGGTGGCGGCTGTGCCGGAATCGCTGCAAAACGATCCCGGTCTGATGCATGACCGTTTTCAATTCCGCATGCGCGCAGGCAATCATGACGGCGCGGCAGAACTGATCCTGGCGCAGTCACGCGCGCCAGAAGGGCTGGGAATGCCGGATTCATGGGGCCGAAGCCGTGTCTTTCTGGTGCGCAGCGCTTTATCGGACGGTGACTTTCAGCGCGC
>SLAT01000070.1 GCA_007126715.1 Roseinatronobacter sp. | reverse complement strand
TGCGCTGGTCGGGTTTCTGAATACCATTATTCTGGCTGTGATGGGATGCGCGCTTGCGACGATTCTGGGTGTGCTTGCCGGCGTGCTGCGCCTTTCTACCAACTGGATCGTGTCGCGGCTTGTCACAGTCTATGTCGAAATTTTCCGCAATATTCCCACATTGATCTGGATCCTGATTTTTGGTGCGGTCATGGCGGAAAGCATGCCTGCCCCTTCGGCATTCCGGGGTGATGATCCTGCATCAAGCATGATTTTCGATGCCATCGCCATCACCAATCGCGGTGTCTATGTCCCGGCAATCATGTTCACGACCGAGTTGGGCGTGTTGCCTCTTGGACCGATTTCTCCGTCACTGAACTGGGTGCTGATCCTTGCAGTGCTTGTGGCCGGAATATTCGCCAACAAATACCTTATCGCCCATGCCACGCGCGTACAGAATGCGACAGGCGTCCGCCCCAAGACATGGTGGAAATCAATCCTGATCCTGTTTGGGCCGGTTATCCTGATATTCATGACCCTTGGCGCATATCTTGAATATCCGGAGTTGCGCGGCTTTAATTTCGCGGGTGGGACACATCTGCGCAACTCCTTTCTGGCAATGTGGCTGGGACTGGGCATTTACACCGGCGCATTCATAGCCGAAATTGTGCGCGGCGGGATTTTGGCCATCAGCAAAGGTCAGACAGAAGCCGCATTCGCCCTTGGCCTGCAACCCGGCAAAACCATGCGGCTGGTCATTCTGCCGCAAGCGCTGCGGGTCATCATTCCACCGCTGATTTCGCAATATCTGAACCTGACCAAAAACACCTCCCTTGGCCTTGCGGTTGGATATATGGACCTGCGCTCTACCCTTGGCGGGATCACAATCAACCAGACAGGACGAGAGCTGGAAGGAATGCTTTTGTTGATGGCGGTCTATCTTGCAATCAGCCTGACCATCTCGGGGTTGATGAATGTCTACAATTCCCGCGTCAAGCTGAAGGAGCGATGAGATGAGCGATACCCACGCCCAAACCGTCGCCTTTGTGCGCAATGAAATGATTGCCCCCTCGGACCCGCCGCTGCGCGAAGCGGGTGCGGTGAAATGGTTGCGAGAAAACCTGTTCTCGGGTGCTCTGAACACGTTTTTGACCGTCGTGTCATTGCTGATCGTCTGGTATGCGCTTGCCGCAATCGGGCCATGGCTGCTGAATTCGGTCTGGACAGCAGGATCGCTTGCTGAATGCCGCGCTATCCTCGATGGCACCAGTGGCGCGTGCTTCTCGGTCATCACTGATCGTTGGCATCAATTGCTGTTTGGTTTCTACCCGCCACAGTATTACTGGCGGCCTGTGCTTGCACTCGCGCTGCTATTCGCCGCGCTGGCACCCGTGCTGTTCACGGCCTTGCCGCGCAAACTGCTGCTTTTCACTGCCATATATCCGTTTGTTGGCTATCACTTGCTCTGGGGCGGGTCGGTATGGTTTCCGGTCTCGGTGGCATTGGGCTTTGTCACAGGGTATCTGGTCTATCTTGTTGTTGCGCGCGTCAGCACGTTGATCGCCATTTTCGCGGCTATTCTTGCGCCGGTATTCTGGTGGGTCTTCGCGGCTGGAGCGTTCGATCAGGCCATGACCGCCACCTTGCCGCTGGGGTTGGAATTTATCCGCTCTGACAGGTTCGGGGGTTTCCTGATCTCGCTGATCATCGGCATCTCGGGAATTTCGCTGTCACTGCCCATCGGCATATTGCTGGCACTGGGGCGGCAATCAGACATGGTGTTCCTGAAATCTGTCTGCGTTATCGTGATCGAGTTCATCCGCGGTGTGCCGCTGATCACCTTGCTGTTCACGGCATCGCTTCTGCTGAACTACTTCCTGCCGCCAGGCAGTGCCTTCGACCTGATCTTGCGCGTGATCATCATGGTGACGCTCTTTGCATCGGCCTATATGGCCGAAGTCATCCGCGGCGGGCTGGCAGCCCTGCCCAAGGGCCAGTATGAAGCCGCCGATGCGCTGGGGCTGAACTATTGGAAGGCGCAGCGCCTGATCATCATGCCTCAGGCATTGAAAATCTCGATCCCCGGCATCGTGAATACCTTTATCGGCTTGTTCAAGGACACCACACTGGTCGTCTTCATTGGCCTGCTGGACCCGATTGGCCTGTCCAATGCGATCCGCGCCGATACCAACTGGAACGGCATCTATTGGGAACTGTTCATCTTCATCGCTGCGCTGTTTTTCATCTTCTGTTTCGGCATGTCGCGCTACTCCATGTATCTGGAGCGCAAGCTGAAAACCGATCACAAGTAAGGAATTCATCATGACCGAGATACAGCTTGATCCAGGAATCGACCGCGAGATTGACACCAGCGCCATGAAAGTGACCGATGAGGTCGCAATCCAGATCACGGCCATGAATAAATGGTACGGTTCCTTCCATGTGCTGCGTGACATCAACATGACCGTCAATCGTGGAGAACGGATCGTGATCTGCGGCCCCTCTGGTTCCGGGAAATCCACTCTGATCCGCTGTATCAACCGTCTGGAAGAACATCAGGCGGGACAGATCATCGTGGACGGGACCGAATTAACGGGTGATCTGAAGAATATCGACAAGGTCCGCTCAGAGGTTGGAATGGTGTTTCAGCATTTCAACCTGTTTCCCCATCTGACCATTCTGGAAAACTGCACGCTTGCGCCGATCTGGGTACGCAAGGTGCCCAAGCGCGAAGCCGAAGAAACGGCAATGCATTTTCTGGAAAAGGTCAAGATCCCTGAACAGGCGCTGAAGTATCCGGGTCAACTCTCTGGTGGCCAGCAGCAGCGTGTAGCCATTGCGCGCTCGCTCTGCATGAAACCGCGCATCATGCTATTCGACGAACCCACCTCGGCGCTGGACCCCGAGATGATCAAGGAAGTGCTGGATACGATGATCGCGCTGGCCGAAGAAGGCATGACCATGCTGTGCGTGACCCATGAAATGGGCTTTGCGCAGGCCGTGGCAAACCGTGTGATCTTCATGGACCAGGGCCAGATCGTGGAACAGAACGAACCGCGCGAATTCTTCAACAACCCCCAGTCAGACCGTACCAAATTGTTCCTAAGCCAGATTCTGGGGCATTGAGGGCAAGGTCGGAACGTGGGCCGCCTAACCGATCGTTTCTGCTCTGCTTCCGTCGCAGTTTTGTTTGCACGACGATGATGAATGCGTCCGCTTTGCAGAAATAGAGAAGCTGGGTACAAAGCCGCGCAGCGTCGGGCCGCGGTGCGGCGATCGTCGGGAAGATTTATGGCACTTTATGCCAGCCAAATCCGAATAAGAGCAGATCTTTGCGCTGGTGTCAGCCAAATCGCCGTGCCGTGGGGGCGGCCCGGCGATGCGCGGCGGCGCTTTGCGCCTTGATTGCGCGCTTGGTGCCAATCTCGCACCGTCCGAAAAGCCATCCAAACCTTATCCGGCACCTTGTCTTTGGTAGCGAACATCAGGGCAGACTACAGGCCCACCCCGCTTGCACGCGCAATCTGCCCGAGCATCGGCATAAGCCGCTCTGGCCGTGTTTTCGCACCCGTGACCCAAAGATACAGGTCTTGATCGTTTTCATCCAACAACCGCTCATATGCGTCCAACTCATCCGTGCTGAGTTGGGCAATATGCGCATCGGCATATGGGCCAAGTATCAGGTCCATTTCCTTCATGCCGCGCCGCCATGACCGCATACGCAGCTTTTTCAGCCGTGCCTCCTGAGCCGAAATCTCCATGCTCAAAATGCCTCTTTCAGGATTAGCCGCAACTGCTTTTCAGCCTTGCCCATACGCGTGGCAAGCTGGGTCATCTGCGCACGCATTTGCTGCACGTCCTTCAATAATGCCTGTGCACCCTCGGCCAACTCCTCGGTTGAGGCGGGTTCCGGCACACCGTCCCCCTCACCCGTCAGAAGCCAGCGGATCGAGACATTCAGCAGCCCCGCCACCATTTGCAACTTGTTCGCACGTGGTTCTGAGGAATCGTTTTCCCATCCCTGCACGGTCTTCAATT
>SLAT01000340.1 GCA_007126715.1 Roseinatronobacter sp. | reverse complement strand
CCTGCGCGGCGAAAGATCGACAAGGCGGCCTCGTTGCCGCCACGCGCCTCGGCAAACAGCGCCTCCAGCAACGCAAGCGGGCTTTCAGACAGGCTTTCATGCTGATCCAGCGCGGTCGCCGCTTCGCGCGCAAGGGCGTAATCTGCGACATAGGCTTCCAGACAGCCGCGCTTGCCGCAGCGGCACAGCGCGCCGTCCAGTTGAACCTTGGTATGGCCCAGTTCCATCCCGACACCGCGCGCGCCGCGATAAAGCTGGTTGAACAGAACCAGCCCCATACCGACGCCATGTTCAATCGTGACCACCGCGAAATCGGATTTGCTGCGCCCGCCACCGAACCACAATTCAGCCAGCGTCAGCAGATTGGCGTCATTATCCAGCCATGTTGGCACCCCAAGGGCGGTTTCAAACTGCCCGCGCAGCGCAGTGGACGGCGCATCCAGCATGGGCGACCACGCAACGCTACCGGTCGCGAAATCGACCATGCCGGCCATGCCAACCCCGACGCAGCTTATATCGCGCCGGTTCATACCGCGCGCGGCAAGCAACTGATCCATCAGCGCGCGCGCCTCGGCAATCAGGATGGCCGCGCTCTTGCGGTTAGGGCGGGTTGGCATGCTGGCCTCGGCGATGCGCCGCCCGGCAAAATCACTCAGCACCGCAGTATGGCGCAGATCGCCCAGTTTCATGCCAATCACATGATAGGCTTCTGCCGCGACCTGCAATTCAACCGGTGGCCGCCCGCGCGCGAGGCGCGGGTTCTCCATGTCTGACACTGCCGCCACAGGGCTTTCGCGCAGGAACCCATCTGCGATCAATTCGCTTGTGACCGCACTGACCGAGGCCGCGCTGACACCCAGCGCACGGCCCATTTCAGCGCGGGTGGTGCTTCCTTGGGCGCGGACATGATCAAACAGCACAAGGCGCAAGGGGCGTGGAACAGGGGTCACATTGCTCAGCAAAGGGCCGCAGCCCGCAAGCGTGCCGTCATTTCCCGAATCTGTGCCGCCCAGATCTGACGCAATCATAGCCCGGCCTCCTCCGCCCAAGTTAAATTCGCCAACTGAACAAAATAAGCCAGAATATTGCTGAACACGCAAGGTAAAATCCTAAATATGTTAAATTTCGCCCCGTTTGGCGCGGTAAACCCATAAATTTAATTTGACAGCCGAAAATTATATGGCATGATTTAGGCGTCTGGCCGAACACCTATCCGGCCTGATTTCGTTCAGGGAGGAACACATGAACAAGCTTCTTACAGCGGCCGTGGCCGCAACCATTGGCTTTAGCTCGGCCGCATGGGCAGATTCGTTGACCATCGGCGTAAGCTGGTCAAACTTTCAGGAAGAGCGCTGGCAGACGGATGAGGCGGCAATTCGCGCCGCACTCGACGAAGCTGGCGCGACCTATGTATCCGCCGACGCGCAGTCCTCGTCATCCAAGCAGCTCTCCGACATTGAAAGCCTGATCGCGCAGGGCGTCGATGCACTGATCGTTCTGGCACAGGATGCCGCCGCGATTGGTCCCGCCGTTCAGGCTGCGGCCGATGAAGGGATTCCCGTCATCGCCTATGATCGTCTGATCGAGGATGATCGCGCCTTCTACCTGACATTCGACAATGTCGAAGTTGGGCGGATGCAGGCCCGCGCTGTGCTGGAGCAAGCGCCAAACGGCAACTATGTCATGATCAAGGGCTCGCCCACTGACCCGAACGCAGATTTCCTGCGCGGCGGCCAGCAAGAAGTGCTGCAAGCTGCGATTGATGCAGGTGATATCACCATCGTTGGCGAAGCCTATACCGATGCATGGCTGCCCGCCAATGCCCAGCGCAACATGGAACAGATCCTGACAGCACAGGACAACATGGTTGATGCGGTTGTTGCCTCGAATGACGGCACCGCAGGCGGTGCAGTTGCCGCGCTGACGGCGCAAGGCATGGAAGGTATTCCAGTCTCGGGCCAAGATGGCGACCATGCCGCGCTGAACCGTATAGCACTTGGCACACAGACTGTTTCAGTCTGGAAGGATGCGCGCGATCTGGGCCGCAACGCAGCCGAAATCGCAGTGCAACTGGCAGGTGGCACCGCAATGGCTGATATCGAAGGGGCCGAAATGTGGACCTCTCCGGCTGGAACGGAAATGGTTTCCATGTTCCTGGAGCCAGTGCCGATCACCCGCGACAACCTCAGCCTTGTGGTAGATGCAGGCTGGATCAGCCAGGAAGCGCTGTGTCAGGGTGTCAGCAGCGGCCCCGCGCCGTGCGACTGATCTGAGCTTCACCCTCTCCGAAGGGGCGGCCCGGCGCCGCCCCTCTCTCGCCCGCGCGCGGTAGTCCCGCGCAGCGCGCCACGTTCCCTGACAGGACGGAACACATGAGCACCCAACACACATCGACCAGCGCCCCCGCCACGAAGGCCAAGCCCGCCCCGCGCGCAAAGCTGACCGACACGTTGGAACTGGACACGCGCCTTCTGGGCATGATCGGGGCCTTTATTCTGGTGACGGTCGTTTTCAACGTTCTGACCGATGGCCGGTTTCTGACCCCGCGCAACATCTTTAATCTGACAATCCAGACCGTCAGCGTGGCGATCATGGCAACCGGCATGGTGTTTGTCATTGTGACCCGCCATATCGACCTGTCCGTGGGTGCGCTACTGGCAACATGTTCCGCCGTCATGGCCATGATGCAAACCGCGTGGCTGCCGCAACTGCTGGGCCTACCGCTGGGACACCCGCTCATTCCGTGGCTGGCGATTGGCGCGGGCCTGATAACCGGCGCGCTGATCGGTGCGTTCCAAGGCTATCTGGCGGGCTATCTGCTCATTCCGGCCTTTATTGTCACTCTTGGCGGCTTGCTGGTCTGGCGCAATGCGGCGTGGTATCTGACCAACGGCCAAACCATCGGCCCGCTGGACCCGACATTTCAGATGTTCGGCGGCATCAATGGCACATTGGGCGAATTCTGGTCGTGGGTTATCGGGGTTGTGGCCGCTCTTGCCGCGATGGCGGCACTCTGGGCAAAGCGCCGGGACAAGATACGCCATGATTTCCCCGTCAAACCCATGTGGGCCGAAATCACGCTGGGCGCGATCATCGCTGGGGCCATTCTGGGCTTCATCGCCATCCTGAATTCCTACCAGATTCCAACCGCCCGCCTTAGCCGCCAGTTCGAGGCCCGCGGCGAGGTCATGCCCGAAGGTTACACCGCCGCATATGGCCTGCCTATCTCGGTGCTGTTGCTGATTGTCGTGGCGATTGTCATGACGGTCGTTGCCCGCAAGACGCGGCTGGGGCGCTATATCTTTGCCACAGGCGGCAACCCGCAAGCGGCTGAACTGTCAGGCATCAATACACGGTTGCTGACGGTCAAGGTGTTTGCGATCATGGGCGCACTTTGTGCCATTTCGGCGGTCGTGGCCTCGGCCCGTCTGACCAACCACTCCAACGATATCGGGACGCTGGATGAATTGCGCGTCATCGCCGCTGCCGTGATTGGCGGCACCGCGCTGGCGGGCGGGATCGGCACGATTTACGGGGCCATTCTTGGCGCGCTGATCATGCAATCACTGCAATCGGGCATGGCGATGGTCGGGGTCGATGCGCCCTTGCAGAACATCGTCGTGGGCAGCGTGCTGGTTCTGGCCGTGCTGATCGACATCATCTACCGCCGCCGCACCGGGAAAGGATAGACCATGCAACCGCTTGTGGAAATGCGCAATATCTCAATCGCTTTTGGCGGCGTACAGGCAGTGGATGACGTCTCCATCGACCTTTATCCGGGTGAGGTCGTGGGGCTGCTGGGCCATAACGGGGCCGGTAAATCCACCCTGATCAAGATCCTCTCAGGGGCGTATCGTGCCGATAGTGGCGAGATTTTGATTGATGGCAAGAAAGTCACTATCAACAGCCCTCGTGATGCCCGCGCACAAAATATCGAGACGATCCACCAGACGCTTGCGCTGGCCGATAACCTGCCCGCGCCCGCGAACCTGTTTCTGGGCCGCGAATTGCGCACCATGT
>SLAT01000082.1 GCA_007126715.1 Roseinatronobacter sp. | reverse complement strand
TCGGAGCGGTTGGTTTTCCACTGCGGCCAACCTGTCATGCGCGCGCGTAATGTCTCGAAATTTTCGGGCGCGCAGCTTAGGGCGATATGGCTGTCATCCTCGCGCAGGGACGGGTTGCCCTGTTCCAGACACAGCCAGAGGGTGCCGCCTTCGAGATAGGCTGTTCGCGGCCCTTGCGCGCGCAAGGCAAACCCCAACATTCCGGTATAGAATGCCAGCGCGCGATGCAGGTCTGCGACGACCAGCGTGATGTGATTGACGCCTGTGATCATCGGGCGCGCAGTGGCATCAGAAGCCCTGCTCACCCTGTTGCCATGCCTTGACCAGATTGCCAAAGCGCGTGAAGCGCCCCTCGAAGCTGAGTTCTACGGTGCCGATGGGGCCGTGGCGCTGTTTGCCGATGATACATTCGGCCTTGCCATGCACGGTTTCCATGATCTCCTGCCATTTTGCCATAGCATCGAGATCGTGATCCGATGGCTTCTCGCGTTCACGGTAATATTCGTCGCGATAAACAAACATCACAACATCGGCGTCCTGCTCGATCGAGCCGGATTCGCGCAGGTCCGACAGTTGCGGCCGTTTGTCTTCGCGCGATTCCACGTTGCGCGAAAGCTGCGACAGCGCGATGACAGGGATGTTCAACTCCTTGGCAATGGCCTTCAGACCTTGGGTGATTTCCGAGACTTCCTGCACGCGGCTTTCCTTGGAGGTGCCGCGCAGAAGCTGGAGGTAGTCGACCATCAGGACATCAAGCCCATGTGTGCGTTTCAGGCGGCGTGCGCGGGCGGCGACCTGCGAAATTGGCAGGGCGGGCGTGTCGTCGATATAGAGCGGGCAGGATTCCAACGCTTTGGCGGCTTCTACAAAGCGACGAAATTCGCCTTCGGTCATATCGCCGCGCCGGATCTGTTCAGAGGGCACTTCGGCTGCTTCGGACAGAATACGCGCGGCCAGCTGCTCGGCGCTCATCTCGAGGCTGAAGAAACCCACAACGCCGCCATCGACCGCCCCCTCGCTGCCATCATGCTTTAGCCCGTGCTTATAGGCCTTGGCGATGTTGAACGCGACATTGGTTGCCAGCGAGGTCTTGCCCATCGAAGGACGACCCGCAAGGATGATAAGGTCGGAGGGGTGCAGCCCGCCCAGTTTCTTGTCCAGATCAATCAACCCGGTCGAGATGCCCGCAAGCCCCCCGTCGCGCTGATAAGCGGCATTTGCCATGTTTACTGCATCGGTCACGGCCTTGAGAAAACTTTGAAACCCGCGTTCGGCCACGCCCTGTTCGGCCAGTTTGTAAAGCCGCTGTTCGGCCTCGACGATCTGTTCTTTTGGCTCTGACGTGACATCCACCTGTGCTGCGCGCGCAGAGATATCCTGCCCCAACCGGATCAGATCGCGCCGCACGGCCAATTCGTAGATCATCTGCGCATAGTCGCGCGCGGCATAGGCGGAAATCGCAGCCGCCGCGATACGGGCCAGATAGGCCGGGCCACCCAGTTCCTTCAGCCCTTCATCATCTTCCATGAACGCCTTGAGCGTGACCGGAGAGGCCAGCGCATTCTTGCGGATGCGTGTGCTTGCAATCTCGAAAATACGTTGATGGACAGGGTCATGGAAATGTTCGGGCTTCACCAGCGAGGAAATCCGGTCATAAACGTCATTATTGACAAGGATCGCGCCCAGAAGCTGTTGCTCTGCCTCGATATTATGCGGCATCACATTGTCTGTGCCATCGTCCTGGGACCGGATCGTCGTGATCTCGTTCATTGTGATACCTGCCTGACCTGCTTTTGATTTGGAGTGTAATAGCAGAAGGCAGGGGGGGCAGGCAAATTGTATAAGCCTGTGGGTTGGCTGTGGATAACCCCTATATGGTGGTTTGCCCGCGTTGCGCCGCGATATGCAGCGCGAGACAAGGGCCGAGTGCCTGCGCTCTTGCCCCTCGCGGCCCCTTGGGCTAAGGCCAAGCCGACCCCGAGGCCAAGGAGTGCGCGCGCATGGCGAAGAACAAGGGCCCCAGACGCCCGAAGGCAGAGACGCCCAAGGGCTTTCGCGACTATTTCGGCGCGGAAGTGACTGCGCGCAAGGCCATGCTGGACCGGATCGCAGCGGTGTATCATCGCTACGGGTTTGACGCGCTGGAAACATCCGCCGTGGAAACGGTCGAGGCGCTGGGCAAGTTCCTGCCCGATGTTGACCGCCCCAATGAAGGTGTGTTCGCATGGGAGGAAGACAGCGACTGGCTGGCGCTGCGTTATGATCTGACAGCACCCTTGGCGCGGGTGGCGGCGCAGTATCGTAACGACCTGCCGACCCCCTACCGCCGCTATGCGATGGGGCCGGTCTGGCGCAATGAAAAGCCCGGGCCGGGGCGGTTCCGGCAGTTTTATCAGTGTGATGCCGATACTGTGGGTGCGGCAAGCGTCGCGGCGGATGCCGAGATTTGCGCGATGCTGTCGGATGCTTTGGAAGAGGTGGGCATTCCGCGCGGGGATTATGTGATCCGCGTGAACAACCGCAAGGTGCTGAATGGGGTGATGGAGGTCGCGGGCCTGTCCGGGGACGACAAAGAAGCCGAGCGCGGGATCGTCCTGCGCGCCATCGACAAGCTGGACCGGCTGGGTGTTGAGGGTGTTCGTGCGCTGCTTGGGGAAGGGCGCAAGGATGCATCGGGGGACTTCACCAAGGGTGCTGGGTTGGTTGAGGCGCAGGCTGAGGTTGTGATGGGATTCATGGATGCGCTGCGCGAGAGTGGTGCAGAAACCTGTGCACGGCTACGCGAACTGGTCGGGGAGTCTCAGATAGGCGCAGAAGGCGTTGCCGAACTTGAAGAGATCGCCGACTTACTTGCTGCCCAAGGCTATGGTCCTGATCGCATCATCATCGACCCCTCGGTTGTGCGCGGGCTTGGCTATTACACTGGCCCTGTCTTCGAGGCCGAACTGACCTTTGAAATCCTTGATGAAAAAGGCCGTCCGCGCCAGTTTGGCTCTGTCGCAGGGGGCGGGCGCTATGATGATCTGGTCAAGCGTTTCACCGGCCAAGCCGTGCCGGCAACCGGCGTCAGTATCGGGGTTGACCGGCTTTTGGCCGCACTTGCCGCCAAGGGGCGGCTGGAGGATGCGGCGCAGGGGCCGGTTGTGGTTACGGTTATGGACCGCAACCGCATGGCCGATTATATGGGCATGGTGAATGATCTGCGCGCTGCTGGTATTCGGGCAGAAATGTATCTGGGCAACCCCAAGAATTTCGGCAACCAGTTGAAATACGCCGATAAACGCCAAAGCCCTGTCGCGATCATTCAGGGCGAGGATGAGGCGGCGCGCGGAGTTGTGCAGGTGAAAGACCTGATCCTTGGCGCGAAACTGGCGCAAGAGGCCAGTCTGGAAGAGTGGAAATCCCAGCCTGCACAGGTAGAAGTGTCCCGCGCCGATCTGGTTGCAACCGTGCGCGAGATCATGGGGCGGCACGGATGACACGCGCCGAGGCTATTGCCGCTGAATTACTGGCCGGGATGCAGGGCGCGGGCGCGCAGCCTGTGGCCGCTGACATCCTGCAACCCGCTGAAACGCTGCTGGACCTGTATGGCGAGGATATTCGCGCGCGCGCCTATGTGACCCATGATCCTGCGCTGGGCGAGATGATGTTGCGGCCTGATTTCACTGTGCCGGTGGTGCAGGCACATATGCGCGACGGCGCAGAGCCGGCGCGCTACTGCTATTCGGGGCCGGTGTTTCGCAAGCAGGAACGCGCAGCCGGTCGGGCACGGGAGTATTTGCAGGTGGGCTATGAGGTGTTCGCCCGCAATGACCCCGCGCGCGCGGATGCCGAAGTTTTCGCGCTCTTCGCACGGCTGCTTGCGGGTCATGACTTGCGCCCTGTCACGGGCGATATCGGTATTTTGAAAGCGGCGGTCTTGGGGTTGGAGACAAGCGCGCGCCGAAAAGCGGCCCTGATGCGCCATATCTGGCGACCAAAGCGCTTTCGCGCGTTGCTGGAACGGATGGGCGGGCATGGCCCCCTGGCCGATGCGCGCGCGGAACTGGTCGCGCAATTGCGGGCAAGCCCGGCGCAGAGCCAGGTGCAAGAGGCAGGCCAGATGGTCGGGCTGCGCAGCGAAGAGGAAATCCGTGCCCGCATCGCCAGTTTGCTGGAAGATGCCGAAACGCCCGCCATTCCGCGCGAGCAGGTCCTTGCACTGGAAGGATTACTGTCACTGGCAGCCCCTGCGCGACAAGGGCTGGCCGAAATGCGCGCGCAGAATTGGGCCGCACTTACCCCGGCGCTTGACCGGCTTGAAGCGCGGCTGGATGCGCTTGATGAGGCGGGAATTGACAGCACCAGCCTGCCATTCGAAGCCAGTTTCGGGCGCACGACGATGGAATATTACGATGGCTTTGTGTTCGGCTTTGTTTCGGCGCGTGATGATCTGCCGCCCGTGGCGTCAGGCGGGCGCTATGACGCGCTGACCGCCGTGCTGGGTCAGGGGCGCGCCATACCGGCGGTGGGGGGTGTGATCCGGCCTGAAACCTTGGCGGCGCTGGAGGCTGCAAGATGAGTCTTAAGCTGGGCGTTCCGTCCAAGGGGCGGTTGATGGAGAAGACCTTTGACTGGTTCGCGGAACACGGCCTGACCCTGCGACGGACCGGAGAGGCGCGCGAATATGCCGGCGCCGTAGTGGGTATGGACGGGGTGGAGCTGGTGCTGCTATCGGCCTCGGAGATCCCGCGTGAACTGGCAGCGGGTCGCATACATTTGGGTGTCACGGGGTCTGACCTTGTGCGCGAGGAATTGTCCGATTGGGCAGCGCAGGTGGTGGAACTGGCCCCGATGGGCTTTGGCCATGCCGATCTGATCGTGGCCGTGCCCAAGGCTTGGGTGGATGTTGAAACGCTTGATGATCTGGACGCGGTGGCCAGTGCGTTCCGGGCGCGTCATGGTTTCCGGCTGCGGATTGCGACCAAGTATCACAGGCTGGTGCGCGACTATCTGCGCGCGCATGGGGTGTCGGACTACCAGCTTGTGGATTCTCAAGGGGCTACCGAAGGTACAGTCAAGAACCTGACCGCCGAGGCGATTGCCGATATCACCTCAACAGGCGAGACATTGCGCGCCAACCATCTGAAAATCCTGCGTGACCCACCCGTGCACTGTTCGCAGGCAACGCTATTTGCCGCGCGCGGGGCCGATTGGGCTGATGAGCGCGATGTTCTTCGTGGGCTGGTGGCTCGTCTGGGGCTTGCGCTGCCAGCGGAATTGCTGCGCGAGGTGTAGCGGGGCAAGGGCAGATTTCAGCGCGCTTCAAACGCCATATTGCCCGCGATGTTTGGTCTTCGGTGCGGTACATGACTGGAAGGCGCTAAGCCAACGGATTGCGGTACCCTGTAGCAGGAGATGACATGAGCTTTTACGAGGCGATTATTCTGGGTCTTGTTCAAGGCATATTCATGTTCGTTCCAGTCAGTTCCACAGCACATCTTGTCGTGACACAACACTTGATGATTGCGCAGGGATCGAACATGCCTGCACCGGAAAGCCCGGCCATGATCCTGTTTGATCTGGTGGTGCATGTGGGTACACTGGTGTCCATCGCGATCATTTTCTGGAAAAGCCTTTCTTCACTGATGCGCGCCACCGTGTCTGAGACGATCAGCCAGTTGCGCGTTCCGGGGCAGGGGGTGGGGGTTTTCACCAGACTGTTCCTGATGGGGATGCTGACAGTTCTGGTCACGGGCGTGTTGGGGCTGGTGTTCAAGCGCATGTTTGAGATGGTGTTCTCTGCGCCGCAAGTGTTGGTGTTTACCCTGTCGCTGACGGCTGTGCTTTTATTCATAACCGACAGGCTGCCCAAGCGGCCACTTGGTGTAAAAAGCATCGGGCCGCGGATTGCGATTGTGATCGGAGTGGCGCAAGCGCTTGCCCTTATCCCCGGTATCAGCCGCAGCGGGATTACCATCATTGCCGGGCTTTTTTCCGGGCTGAAGCGGCGCTGGGCGGCGGAGTACAGCTTTCTGGTTGCGATCCCGACCATAGTTGCGGCCAGTCTTTTGCAAAGCCTTGAGGTCATGCGCGGTGCCGGATTGGAAGGGGTCGGATTGGGGCCAATGCTTGTGGGGTTTGTCGTCGCTGCCATCTCCGGCACTGTGGCGCTGAAACTGGTGTTGATGCTGCTCTACAAGGCGCAGTTGAAAGTGTTTTCAGTGTATCTGGTGGCACTAGCTGCGGTCATTGGGTTTGGTGTGTTTGACGGCATTATCTGAATGACGGGACATTTTCCGCCAGCACGGTGTTGACTTCAGTAGCCCCTGCGGCTAGTCGGTCCACGCTGCATAAAGCGCAGCCATTTTCGTGAATCAACCAGAGAGAACCATGGACAGTAGCTCTAGTAGCGGTCTGGCCTCTGTGTTTTGCAGCATGCTGCGCAGCCGCCAGACCTTCCGGATAAATTCAGACCACCCGGCCTGTCTGCGGCTTTGGGGCGCGCGTATGTAACGCGGCCCTTGTGCTTCCAGACCGGCGCGGCTGGACGGAGGCACAATAATGAACTTTCACTTCGCCCATATGGCCCCGCCCGGTGCAAAACTGCGCCGCAACTCCCCTGTTTTCTGCTGGCTGCGTGATGCGCAGGCAGGCAAACCTGTGCGGCACTGGCTGGCGCAAATGCCCGCGCAAACTGCACCCGACGCATTGGACACACCCCTTTGCGCCCTTCTTGCACGGCAAGCAGAGCTGCGCGCGGGTTAACCCCCGCCCGTAGCCCTGCAAGCGACAGGAGTGCGTCTTATGCGTCTTATCATCGCTGGTGGGCGGCATCTGGATGATGTCGCCCTGATCCGCTGCGCGCTGGCGCGTGCCCATTCCATCCGGCCGATCACGGTGCTCATTCATGGCGGCAATGGTGCGCTTGGCGTCACTGCCGAGGATTGGGCGCGCGAAATGCGCCTGCACGTCGTGCGCTATCCGGCCAACTGGCGCGAGTTTGGCAAACGCGCCGAGGCGATCCGCAATGCCTTCATGCTGGAGGATTCGCGCCCTGACATGCTTCTGGCTTTGCCCGGTGGCAATGACACGGCCGATCTGGTTGCGGGTGCATTTGGCGCGCAAGTGCCGGTGATTGATGCCCAAGGCAGGCCCGTCGCGCCCTCAGTCAGCAATGATGCAAAGCGGCCCGGCACTCCGGTGGCGTTGCACATCATTCCACAGAAAAACCCCTGAAGCGAAGGAACTGGTCATGAACATGCTTTGCCGTGAAACCCATGCCGCCCAACCCGCCAATCTGTTCGATGATATGGCGCATCTGCAAGCGCGACAGGCCAATCCGCCGGCCACCTAAACAACCAAACCGCGCGGCTCACTCTACCGTCAGGGCGACATGATCGGCCCTGTCACCTTGTCTGGCGCATTGCGCTGAAATGTAAAAAGCGGCTCGCACACGCCTGCATTGATGACACAGGACGCAATGCGCGCGCTGCGCGGCGAGTCAAACCTGTTTGCACCGCTGTCGCGGCGCGCTTGCGACCGCCCGCCGCTGGAAGCGTGCGCGTCCTGATCCGCCCCAAAGACACAACAAAACACCACCCCAAGCCAATGGAGATTTCTCATGGCAACCACAACTATTGATACCACCCGCACCACGGGCGCACCCAACCGCCCCGCGCGCGATCCGATTTCAGAGCGTATTCGCGATGCTTTTGTCTATGTGACCGAAGGCGCAAAAGTAACCGAGGCCATCGACGCTGTGCGCCGCTCGCGCGTGCCAACAGGGCAGGCGGCCTGCGTCTTCGTGATCGATGGTAAGGGCCGCTACAAGGGCTTTGCGCGGCTGTCGGCGCTGCTGCGCGCAGATGGGGAAAGCAACGTCAATGCCTTCATTGATGGCGCTGATCTGGCCGCACCACATGACATGGAACAGGAAGCCGCCGCGCGCAGATTGCAGTTGCGTGACGTACCACTGCTGCCGGTAGTCAATGCCAAATCCGAGATGATCGGCGTGCTGACCTTTGATGACGCGATGGATATTCTGGAACAGGAAACCACCGATGACATCATGTTCAAGGCGGGTGTGGGCGATGTGTTCAACACGGATGATCACATTCGCTCCGAGCGTCTGACACAGGGGCCGATCTGGTACACAGTGCGCGTGCGTATCCTGTTCTTGATGGTCACACTTGCCGGCGGGCTGATCGTTGGCGGGCTGATTGACCAGTTCGAGGATGTTCTGGGCGCGGTCATCGCGCTTGCGATCTTCATTCCGCTGGTCATGGATATGGGCGGCAATGTCGGCACGCAATCCTCGACCATTTTCGCACGAGGTTTCGCGCTGGGGCATGTCACCATGCAGGATTTCTGGCGCAAGAGCTTTGCGCGCGAAGCCGCTGTCGGGCTGGTGATGGCGGTGGGGATTGCGCTGGTCGCAGGCACGGTCGCCTATTTCTGGCAAGGGGTGCCCAATGACATCCCGCAGCTTGGGGTTGTGGTGGGCGTGGCGCTGTTCATCTCCGTGCTTACGGCGGCCTGTCTGGGTTTCCTGATGCCCTATGTCATGATGAAGATGGGCATCGACCACGCGCCGGGTGCCGACCCGTTCATCACCACGATCAAGGATTTCACTGGCCTGCTGGTGTATTTCCTGATGGCATCATGGCTGATTGGTGTTGATTTGGACAGTGACGACACAGCCATGCTGCAACAGACCCCCCCGACGCTTGTCGGGCTTGTGACTGAGGGGGCGGAGTGAGATCGGCTAGTATCTGTCCGGGCGGCCTGATTGTCAGGCGGCCCGGATGGAATAGGTTGTGAGCCACAAGAAAAACGAAAGGAAATGCCATGAGAGATACCGCTTTGCACCGCGCAGGCCGCGCCGCACTTAGTCTGCACCGCACGGGCCTGCTGATCCCTGCTGCCGGATTGGCGGCCATAGGCGTATCAGCCTATGCAATGACCGCTGTGGCACATGCCTTTCCCGAGGTCGCCTTGCTTCCTGATGGTGTTGCACAGTGCAACCCGTTTGAGGGGGATTTCGGATGTGGGCACGGTTTTGGCTGCGCCTGCCATATGCTGCCAATTCCTGAAACCTCGGCGTGACAGGCCACCCGCGAATGATCCTGGAACCACCCGACAAAAATTGCCCCTTGCGCTGATCCCTGCCTCGCTTGCGCGCGACCGGGCGCAAGGAGGCGAGCCGCAGGGAGGCACCTATGACATATCTTGCATTGACCCCGACCCTAGGGGCTCCATGCGTTGAACCACGCTCAACTGCGCGCCTTTCTCTAGGGGGCAGCATGAAGCCCGGTTGCCCCGATATCTTGCGTTACCCCCGCGATGTACTGGCCCGCCTGCGCCCGGCTGGCGCATGATTGTGCGGAATGGACGAGCGTCGTCCCGATCTTGCGGATGACACCAACCCAAAGGCATTATACAGGACAGATGACGCCTTTGGGCCGTATCGAGGAGTGTGTGTGTCATGACCGCACCGACAGCGTATATCGAACGTGAGGCGCTGCGCGACAAGCGCCGCGCTGCATGGGCCGGGGTCTTTCTGAATGCCCCTTTGGCGGCGGGCAAGATCATCGTCGGGCTTGCGGCACAAAGTCAGGCGCTGGTGGCAGATGGCGTGCATTCGCTGTCCGATCTTGCATCGGATGCTGCGGTGATCTGGGCGCTGGGCCATTCCCACCGCCCACCCGATGCAGAACACCCGTTCGGGCATGGCAGGTTCGAGACATTGGCCACCCTTGCGATTGCGGCCATGCTGGCGCTTGCTGCCCTTGGCATCCTGATAGATGCGGGCCTACGCCTGCTTGACCCGCCAACGGCTGCGCCGGGGGTGTTGGCGTTGTGGGTTGCTGGCCTGTCAATCGCGGTGAAAGAAGGGCTGTATCATTACACCAAGGCAGTTGCGCGGCGCACAGGCTCTGCCATGATGGCGGCGAATGCATGGCATCACCGCTCTGATGCGGCCTCTTCCATTGTGGCGCTGGCGGGTATTGGTGCGGCAATGCTGGGTTGGCCTTTGGCCGATGCGCTGGGCGCGGCGATCATCGCGCTGATGCTGGGCCGTGTCGCCTGGGTTTATGGGCGCCCTGCGGTTCAGGAATTGGCCGATACCGCCCCGCCCGCCGACATTTCGCGGGCAATACAAGCCGCGTTGATGGGGACACCGGGTGTACGTGATGCCCATGATTTGCGCTTGCGCCACATGAGTGGAGCGGTGCAGGCAGATGTTCATGTTGCCCTTGACCCTGCAATGACGCTGTCAGAGGCCCATCGCCTGTGCGAGGCTGCACGCGCATCAGTGTTGTCGCAAGTGCCTGACGTCGTTGAGATTATCATTCATCCTGAACCCGACGGCCATGCCGATGGCCCCGCAGCGCATGATTCAGCCCTGCGCCCGGAATTGCAGACACAGGTGCGCGACTGTCTGAAAGGAATTGTCCCGGTGGATGCGATCCGTCATTTGCGCCTCGATTACCGCGATGAGGGGGTGATTGCCGTTGTCGAACTCAATGAGGTGCCGATAGAGGGGGCGCAGACGCGCGTTGCCTTCAGGTTGCAACAGAGCAAGGGCGATCTTGCGGAAATCCGGTTGCTTTGGGCGCCAGCGTCATGACGGGCTGTCACCGCTATGTCATGTAACCAAGCCGTCCCACCCGAAAGCGCGAAACGTGACTGATGAAGATCATCATATCATTGCACCTGATTGGGCTTGAAGGGGATGTTTGAAAACACCCACCGCGAGAAAGTGACCGCCAAGGTTAACGCCCTCACCACTCCAGAGTCCGCCCTTAGGCAGATTGTCGGACGCCTGAGCCCTGAGCCTGCTGTCACTGCTGCACGCTGGACGATCCGGGAAACAGGCTTTTCCTGACTTATACCTTCCCAATTTTCGCCAGATTTCACTTCTATCCCGGCCCGATAGTGAGGGCTGCATGACCGATTTCAGCGCAAATTCCAGGCTGCCGCGTGGGCTGGGCACTTGGTTGGGTATGGGAAACCATGCCTATAAGCTGCTGGTCGCAATCGGTTCGCTTGTCACGACACTTGTGCTTACCTTGGGCAAGCTGGTTGCCGACGCAATGCAGGGCCTGATCGATATTATTGTGACGGGTATTACAGTGATTGTGCTTAGCCTGTCTGATCGCGGCCTGGTATGGCCTGCCAGTCGCGGATACGATTGCCGCAATCGGAGTGGCGGGGCTGCTGAGTTATACGTCCTTCATGGTCGGGCGGCGCGCCTTGACAATGCTTCTGGACCGGGCCGATCCGAAAATGTCAGTTGCCGTTCTTGACAGCCTGACCGATATTCCAGAAATCAAGAACATCAAGACCCTGCACATCCGGCGCCTTCCCGATCATCATGTCATAGATCTATCGGCAGAGGTCGAGGTTAGTGGTCTGCCAGCATTGGCGCGTCTGCAAGACGAAGTGCATCATGCAGTTTGCGCAATTGTGGGAGAGGCAGAGGTCTGCGCGGCCTTGCGCCCTGTCACTCCGGCATGAGACCAAGCCCGAAGCAATAATCAGCCAATAACTGCGCCGCTGGATATCATCTTTTCAATATCCTCGGGCGGTAAGCCAAGCTCGTCCAGTACTTCGCGACTATGCTGGCCCAAGGTGGGTGCGGCGCGGCCAATTCTGGCCGGAGTCTGGCTGAACTTGATCGGATGGCCCAGCGTCTCGACCTTGCCTGCTACGGGGTGTTCAACTGTCACAACCATCTCGCGCGCAAGGGTCTGCGGATCTGCATGCATTTGCAAGATATCAAGAACAGGGCCGGCCGGCAGGCCAGCGGCTTCCATCCTCTCCAGCCAGACTTTGCTTGGTTCCTTGCGCAGATACTCGCCAAGGATGTGTTCAAGGTCTTTGAGGTGTTGCATACGTGCGTGATTGGACGAAAAGCGCGGATCATCGTTTAGCTGGGCCGCCCCGATCACATCCAGAAAGCGCAGCCAGTTGCGTTGGTTGGCCGCGCCGATATTGATCCAGCCATCGGCTGTCTGAAAAGCCTGATACGGACCATTCAACGGATGTGCAGAACCCATCGGACCCGGCGCGATACCCGTTGCGAATGCAATCGCAGATTGCCAATAGGTTTGCGTGATTGCTGCCTCGAACAAAGATGTGTCGACCTTTTGCCCTTCCCCGGTCTGAAGCATTCTGGCATAGGCTGCCGAAACGCCCATAGCGGCCAATATTCCTGAAGTTATATCAGACACGGGCGCGCCGGTTTTGACAGGTGGTCGTCCCGGCCCTTCGCCGGTAATGGACATAAGCCCCGACATGCCCTGCGCGATCAGGTCGAAGCCGCCCCGCGCGGCATAGGGACCGGTCCGGCCAAAGCCGGAAATCTCGCAATAGATCAGACGCGGGTTTATCTGGCGCAGGCTTTCATAGCCCAAGCCGAGACGCTCCATTGTTCCCATGCGGTAATTTTCGATCACCACATCGGCTGTTTCCAGCAGCCGGTGAAGCACGCCCACGGCCTCTGGGTCCTTGAGGTTCAGCGCGATGCCGCGTTTGTTGCGGTTCATCATCATATAGGCGGCGGCCTCGCCCTCGATGGCGGGGGGCACGAAGCGCCGCGAGTCGTCGCCATCGGGCTTTTCGACCTTGATCACATTGGCACCCATATCGGCCAGCATAAGACCACAGACTGGCCCGGCCATGATATGCGCCAGTTCAATGACGGTCATCCCCGCGAGTGGTCCGTGCTGTGTCATGTCCCGCGCCACTCTGGTTTTCTCTTGGCCAGAAATGCCTCCAGACCCTCGCGGAAATCGCGGCTCATGTAGCACATCTCGATCAGGTCTGAATCCTCGATTTCCTGTGTCACGTTCAGCCGTCGCATGATTTCCTTGGTCGCGCGAAGCGTAAGCGGTGCCATTTGCGACAGGTTTTCGGCCAGTTCGCTGGCCCGTGACATCAGGGCAGGGTGATCTGCTACACTTTCGGAAATCAGGCCGCACGCCTGTGCTTCCTCGGCCCCGATAAGCCGGGCGGTGAACACCATCTCGCGTACGCGCCCCGCGCCCAGCAGCGAGGAGAGCCGCGCAAGGTTGGACCCGGCAAGGCAGTTGCCCAAGGTTCGCGCAATCGGGAAGCCGAATTTCAGATCTTGGGTTGCAATGCGGATATCACAGGCGGCCGCAATCGCGGCCCCCCCGCCGGTACAGGCACCATGAAGGGCGGCTATTGTGGGCAGGGGGCATCGCTCGACCGCGCCAAGAACCGCTTCGATCCGCGCTTCGTAATCGAGGGCATCCTGCGCTGTTTCAAATGCGCGAAACTGGGTCATGTCGGTGCCCGCGGCAAATGCCTTGTCGCCTGCACCACTCAGAATCACGGCATGCACGCTGCCATCTGTAGGAGCATCACGGCACAGGGCCGCAAGTGCTTCGTACATCCCGAAGGTCAGTGCATTGCGCGCCTGTGGACGGTTCAGGGTAATCCACAGGGTTCCGTCACGGATTTCGGTCAGGATATCACTCATGCGCCCCTCGTCATCGATAGAAATACTCTACAAGAAACAGCGGAACACTTGGGACATATGTGCACAGCATCAACACTGCCAGCAGCACGAGGATGAACCAGATATTGACCTTGGTTACCTCCCAGACATTCGCTCGGGCCACTGCGCAGGCCGTTATAAGGACCGAGGCCACAGGTGGCGTCTGTTGTCCGATTGCAAGGTTGAGCGTAACCACAAGCCCGAAGTGAACCGGGTCAATCCCTGCGGCGATAACCAGCGGGATCACAATCGGAACGACCAGAATGATCGCTGCCGCAGAATGCAGGAAAAAGCCGATCACGAGGAAGAAGAAATTCAGGATCAGCAAGATCACCCATTGCTGTTCGGTGATGTTCAGAATCCCTGCGGCAAGTTGCTGCGGCACCTGAGCACGGGTCAGGAAGCCACCTACCAATACAGACGCCGCGACCAGCAGCATGACCACTGCTGTCTGAATGCCGCCATCTAGCATGGCGCGGCGCAGTTGTTTCAGATTCATCGTCCGATACCACATCGACACGATGATTGCGGCGATAACGGCCAGACCCGCTGCCTCGGTCGCGGTGACGTAGCCGCCAAAGATCCCGCCCAGAATGATCACGGGTAGCGCAAAGGCTGGAAGCGCATCCATGAAAGTCTCGCGTACACGCGGGATGTTGAACGCTTCTTCGGTCGGCAGATTGTAGCGCCGCGCGAAGACATAGGCGACGAACATCATGCCCGCTGCGCCCAGAAG
>SLAT01000126.1 GCA_007126715.1 Roseinatronobacter sp. | reverse complement strand
TCGTTGTCGTGCCTTGCCCTTCGGCCAGATTCAGGAAAGTCGCTGTTCCACCCAGATTATCCGCAAGGCCCATGATCGCGCCGCCGTGCAACACGCCATTACGGTTGCTTAGCGCTTCGGTCACAACAAGTTCGGCACGCAGGCAATCGGGATGCGCCTGCAAAACCCGCAACCCGAAAATCTGCCCGAAGGGCGGAAGCCGCCGCGCAATTTCGTCATAGCGATTCTGGTCAGACATTGGTGCAATTCCGGGATAATTCTGGTTTCGGCGCCGGGTCTGACCCCAGCCATGCAATACTGTAGACCGCCGCGTAGTGTTGCGAAAGGCGCAACACAGTTTCTGCAGTTTGTCTTTTTCTCCGGTTCTGCGCAGTTTGCGCAACTGAAACGATCTGGGCGCTGACATTACGTTTTGCATTCTTCACAAGTAGAAGAGTATAGGGATGTCGCGGAAGCGTTTGAATGGTTGACACGGTGCGGCGTCAAGACTGATCTGGTGTGCCTGATCCTTCGTAGTCTTTGCGCGTTTGTGACCAACCGTGAAGAAAGCCACCATGACCGCTGCCAACTTTGCAGAGATACTTGTCGAACGACAACTGGCCGCAACAGAGTGGGTAGAGACAACACCTCCGGCGGATCTGGATCTGGCCGAGTTGCGCGCCTATCGCATGAAGCTGAAAGCCATACAGCAGCAGCGCAGTTGGGAAGATGTCATGAAACTGAAATCTCCCAAGCCTGTGAAATTAAAATAGGGCTGGAATTTTCTTTTATCCAGAACAACTTTGATCTCTCGCGTGCAACCTGGCTCGCACGAAAAACGACATCTGTTGTCTGAAACAGGCGATCAGCGACCTAAGATATTCTATGGACCTGAATTTGGTCGGAGTGAGAGGATTCGAACCTCCGGCCCCTGCCTCCCGAAGACAGTGCTCTACCAGGCTGAGCTACACTCCGACTGCGCAGGCCTATAGCTTTGCCATATGGTGAATGCAAGAGTTCGAGGAGAGCTGCAAAAGCCCGTAACCTCGGGGGTTTTCAAAACCGCGCTTATTGCATATGCACTTGTCATAGCAAGAGCAGTCAGGCAATTTTGATGGATTTGATCACCACAACCGAAGATCTGGCGCGCTTTTGTGCGCAGGCGCAAGCCGCCCCCTATGTAACGGTTGATACCGAATTCCTACGAGAGCGCACATATTACGCCAAGCTGTGCCTGTTGCAGATGGCCCTGCCGGGACCAGAGGGGCCGGAAACTGGGCCTGCGGTGCTGGTCGATCCTTTGGCAAAAGGCCTGTCGCTGGAGCCGTTCTACGAATTGTTGCGCGATACCAGCACCGTCAAGGTGTTACATGCCGCGCGTCAGGATCTGGAGATTTTTCTGATCGAAGGGCGCACCCTGCCCAAACCGCTGTTCGACACCCAGATCGCCGCTATGGTTTGCGGATTTGGCGACCAGATCGGGTATGAAACACTTGTGCGCAAACTGACGCGCGGCAGTGTCGATAAAAGCTCTCGATTCACCGATTGGTCGCGCAGGCCATTGACTGATGCACAACTGGGTTACGCGCTGGCAGATGTAACGCATCTGCGCGTGATCTACGAGAAACTGGCCGCGCGCCTTGAAGAAACTGGCCGCGCCAGTTGGGTCGCGGAAGAACTTGCCACGCTGGACGACCCTGCCACATATATCACCCGGCCCGCCGACGCGTGGAAACGCGTCAAGACGCGCAACGACTCTGGGCGCTTTCTGGCAATCGTGCGGGAACTGGCAGAGTTTCGCGAAGCACATGCGCAATCCAACAATGTGCCACGCTCGCGGGTATTCAAGGATGATGCATTGCTGGAACTGGCTTCTCTCAAGCCGCAATCAACAGATGATCTAGGACGCACGCGGCTGTTGTTGCGAGAGGCCCGCAAGGGAGAGATAGCCCAAGGCATTCTGGATGCAGTGGCGCGCGGTTTGGCTTGTGCACCTGAGCATTTTCCCAAGCCTGAGAATGGCCGCGAGAACCTACAGGTCAATCCGGCTTTGGCCGACTTGCTTCGGGTCTTGTTGAAGGCCAAATCAGACGCGACCGGTGTGGCGGCAAAGCTTATTGCTTCGGCGTCGGATCTGGATGCCTTGGCCGCAGGTGCGCGGGATGTGCCCGCGCTGACGGGCTGGCGCGCGGCTGTGTTTGGCGATGATGCGCTTAGCCTGTGTAACGGCGAAGTCGGGCTGGCTGTACGTGGTGAGCGTGTTGAGGTGATGGCCGTACCACGCTGACACGCGCTGCCATAGCTGCCGCCGTCAGATTGGCAAACCCCGCATCAGGCGCGGCAGATCCCCAGTCAATCCGGCTGCTTCGCGCATGAAACTGCGGCGCAAGGCAGGCACGGCTGATATTGCCCCCATGCCCAGATCACGCAAACCCCGAAGCACTGCGTTGTCATTGGAAAACAAGCGGTTCACGCTGTCGGTGCCCACCGCCATGACCATTGTGTCAAACCGCCGCCATTGCTGGTAGCGTTCCAGAACCAGCGGGCTGGCAATATCTTCCCCGCGCCGCGTGGCCTCTATCAGCACCTCGGCCAATGCGGCCACATCGCGCAGCCCGAAATTAAAGCCCTGTCCTGCAATCGGGTGCAGGCCATGGGCGGCATCACCCACCAAGGCCAGACGCGGGCCGATAAAGCTGTTGGCGATGGTCAGCTTCAATGGATAGGCAAAGCGTTTGCCCGCCAGCGATATCTGACCCAGAAATTCACCAAAGCGGGGGCGCAGCGCTTCTAGATAGGCATCATCGTCAAGCGCATGGATCGCGGCAGCGGCCTCTGTGCGTTCACTCCAGACGATGGATGACCTGTTGCCGGGCAAGGGCAGGATCGCCAGTGGCCCCGCTGGCATGAAAAACTGATGCGCGCAGCCATTATGGGGCAGTTCATGCTCAACGGCGCAGACCAGACCTGTCTGGCCGTAATCCCAACCCGTGCGCTTGATGCCTGCGCGTTGCGCAGTAGGGCTGTCGCGCCCGTCACATCCAACCAGCAAGCGCGTGCGCAATGTCTTGCCGCTATCAGTGGTGACAGTTGCGCCTAGCGCATCGACCTCTTGGGCGATAACGCTTTCGCCTGAAAGATGTGTGATGCGTTCTTCGCGGTCCATCGCTGCCAGCAGGGCCGGGCGCAAGACGCGGTCTTCGAGCATGTGACCCATTGGCCCTTCTTCGATCTCGGAATGGTCGAAATGAAGGAAAAAGGGCGCTGCCCCCTCGGCCGGGCGGCCATCACTGGCCTTGACCTGCAAGATGGGCTGCGTTTTGTCCGCGACATCGGCCCACAAACCCAGCCCCGCCAGAACGCGGATCGAGGCGATTGCCATCGCATAGGATCGGCCATCGAATTCGGGCGCTGCCCGCGTGTCGCGTGGCAGGGCATCTATGACTGTGACGCGCAACCCCCCTTGCGCCAGCGCCAAAGCCAATGACGGGCCATTCAACCCGCCGCCTACGATCAGAATGTCAGTATCATATGTCATGGGCTAACTATGCCATCCAGAATTACAAAGTCCATGCGGCAAAAGCAGCGAAGCCGCGCATTTTGGTGATATGGCGCGTCTATTGGCCTTGACATCGGGGCCGCGCAGATAGTCCCTTCGTCAAGACTGAACGCCAGCGCGAGGGACAGATGACAAAGACAAACTGGGCCGGGTTATCCGCAAGTGATCTGGGACGAGAAATCGAGGCTGGCAGAATTTGCCCGGTCCAGTTGACCGAGGAAATGCTGGACAAGATCACCAAGCACCCGGACGGCACCCGCATTTATGCACGCCTGACGCGCAAGCGGGCATTGGATGAGGCAATGGCCGCCCGCGGTCGTGCAAGGGCTGGATTGCGGCGCGGGCCGCTGGATGGCGTACCAGTGTCATGGAAAGACCTGTTCGATACAGCGAATATCGCAACTGAAGCTGGTACAGCCCTGTTGCGCGGCCGCGTTCCCACAGCAGATGCCGAAGTGCTGCGCGCAATGACGCTGGCCGGCACGATCTGCCTTGGCAAGACGCATATGACGGA
>SLAT01000186.1 GCA_007126715.1 Roseinatronobacter sp. | reverse complement strand
TGCTTCTGCGCGAGGATGAACGTGAAGCCGCAAGGCAAGCCGAAGAAGAAGTCCATCCAAACGCACCCGAGATGCCGCCAGCCGGTCATGTTCCAGAGGTTGCTGGCGTCGATATCACCGAAAAGGACTGAGGATACCGCATTCCAACTATGCCTGGCGCGACACCAACTGATGCACGCGCGGATGTTGTCTTACTTATCGCGCTGGCGAGATGCACAAATTGCTGTGACGCGCATGCGTGGCCGGTTCGGTGAAGAAGCGTTGCAGCATGCCTTTGGCGCGGATGCGCGGCAACCTGACATCGTGTATTTTGTGTCAGATCACCGCGTTGCTAGGCTTCATCCAGCGGTGCGGCGGCCAGAACCGGACCAGAGGGCGTCGCTTCCGGCGATCCGCCTTCGGGTTCAAGACTGATTGCAAGTGTCAGCCCAGAGGCAAGCACAGTCTGAACCTGCGTGACAGTGTCGCGAAGCAACCCAAGCGAGCGCGGCACACCGCTTTCGTCGATGACCCAGAGTTCGTAATCCTGCCCCGTGGGTGCAGCCGCGCCATCGGCCCGTGTCACTTCCAGCAGGCCCGCACTTGCATCCCAGCGCGCGGCAAAGCGCAAATCGGTTTCCTCGGCCGCCAGTTCGGCCTGAAGGACAACCGGCGCTGTTGTGGGGGGGGCGAGTGTAAGCACCCCGATCACCACTGCGGCAATCAGCGCGGTGACCAATGCACCGCCACGCAGCCCCCAAGAAAACCAGCGCCGTTTCGGTGCGCGCGCTGTGGTGGGAGGCGTGCCAAACAGCCTGTCCTCGATCTGTGGCAGCAGGTCAGCAGGCGGGATTTCCGCGTACCCGTCATTCAACGTGCTAAGCCGGATTTCCCAAGCGGCAATACGCGCGGCAAAGGCACCGTCAAGCTCTGCGCGGTCACGCGCACGGCGGCGGTCCTCGGCGGAGAGGGTACCAAGCACATATTCAGCGGCCAGCAGTTCGTCCTGCTCTTCGGGGCCGAAGTCATCTGGAGGGGTCGGGTCGGTCATCTGTCCAGACACTCCTTCAGGCGCAAGAGGCTGCGGCGCAGCCATGTTCGCATTGTATTGAGAGGTACGTCAAAACGCTCTGCAAGTTCCTTATATGCAATCCCTTCCAGATAGGCGCCGCGCACGGCGGCGGCGCGATCCGGCTCCAACTCGCCGAAACATTCGACCGCGCGGCGCGCATTTGCCGAGGCAAGAATACGTTCTTCCGCGTCAGTTCCCGATGCAGGCAGTTGCGCCAGAGGGTCGTCATCTGGTGTGTCACTGCGGGCAGTCACGCGCGACATGCCGCGTGCCTCTGGCCGCGCGCGCAGCCGGTCGAGCGCCACATTGCGCGCAATCGCAACAAGCCAGCCCATCGCGCCACCGCGCGTGCCATCAAACTGTGTGGCACGCTGCCAGACACGGATATAAACATCTTGCAAAGCATCCTCGACCTCGGTCCTGTCCCTAAGCATACGGGTCAGCACGCCGGTGAGTTTCGGGGCGCTTTGATGATACACTTCACGAAATGCTGCGCGGTCCTGCCGTGCAACTTTTTCCAGAAGTTCGTTTATCGTATTGTCACTCAAGCCGTGGCCCATTCTGTTCGCACCTCAAGCTGCCTTCAGAGCGCGCGTGGTGTCAACCTCAAATAACCTTTGGGAAGGCTGGCTGATAGGGTTGGCCCGTATCCCTGATTGGGCAGTGCTTGCAACTATTGCGGGCGTTTGCGCTGCCAGTCGTCCCGGTTGCATGGGGCTGCGTTCACGAAACTGTCAGAAGCTTTTGCGAAACTTTGGCGTTTGCGCGGCGTCCTTGATGGTGTCCGGCGCGCTGGCCGGTCGAGTAAATGGAGAAGACCATGATGAAGTTTACAATTCCCGCCGCCCTTATTTCCGCGCTTGCGCTGCCGGTTGCAGCCGATACCGCGATTGGCCTTGCGGGAGAGCGCACGCTTGCGATGATCGACCTGTCGACGGGTCAAGTTACAGGCATGAGCGAGGTTGACTATGATGGCCGTTTACTTGGCATTGATTACCGTCCTGCGACAGACAGTCTGATCGGGGTCACTGATGAATTTGTCGTGGTCGAGATTGATCCGCAAACCGGGCAGTGGTCGGTGATTGCAGAGATGGACACGACGATGGAGATTGCCGAGAGTGCTGCGGTGATCGTTGACATCAATCCGGCGGCTGATGCCTTGCGGTTCATGTCCGGCACGACCAACCATCGGGTGAACCTTTCGAGCGGTGCTGTCATGGTTGATGGTGAGTTGACCTTTACTGACGGAACCGAAGGTATGCCGATGATCGGGGGCACGGCCTATAGCAATTCTTTCGGCACCCCGGATGAAACTGCCATGTACAATATCGACACTGACCGCGCTGCCCTGCTGCGTCAGACGGCGCCAAATGATGGCGACAATTCGGTGATCGGCGAACTGGGTGTCATGTTTGACGGGCCGATTGCCTTTGACATCGTGACGGATGCGGAAGGCATGAACACAGCGTGGCTTTCGGCAAATGGCGCGCTGCACATGATCTCGCTTGAGGATGGCTCGATCATGGATTCTTGGGACATTGACGGTCTTGATGTAACCTTGCGTGACATGACCGTTATGACCGCGGGCGATTGATCGCAGAGTTGGGCGCTGATGGTGCCTGATTGATTTCATGCCGGGGCCATTGGTCCCGGCATGTTGCATCAAAGGCAGGGATTTCGACTTTCGGTTTCATACCTGATCGAGCGAGTTCGCCCTGTGCCCTGCATCAGAGCGAAGCGCCGCCAAGAAGGGGTTACGCCATATCCAGAACAGGCCCGTCCAACAGGCGCATCAGATCGCCGAAATGGCCGTCAGAGCGCGCCGGGCGCATCGGGTCGGATGTGATCGCGACGGCAAGATCGCGGTCTTTATGCGCCGCGATGATCTGCCCGCCATATCCGCGCGCCAGCATGTAGCCGCTTGGCGAGAGGAACCAGCCATATCCATAGGACAGCCCCGACCATTGTGACCGCGCGCGCGGTTGAGCCGAGGCGCTCACCCAATCTTCGCCGATCACCTGTTCTCCGTCAAATCTGCCCTTGTCACGCACAAGCATGGCGATTTTAAGCATGGCCGTCGGGCGCAGAGCCATTTCGTTGCCGCCCAGATAATACCCTGACGGATCGCGCGTCCAGGGCGGGATCTCTATGTCGAGGGGGCGGCCCAGACGGCTGCGCGCCTGTTCCAGCAGGCTTTGCCCTGTCGCCTCGACCAGAGCTGCGCCAAGAATATGGGTCGTGCCGGTCGAATACAGCATCTCTGCGCCGGGCGCGCCGACCATTGGGCGCGTCATCGCATCGGCCAACCAGTTGCGCGTGCTGACCCAACTGCCGTAATTCGCCCCCGAGGTGCGTTCCAGACCTGCGCGCAGGGTGACAAGATCCTCCATCGTGATCTCGGTCACGCCGGGGGTGGCGTTTTGCGGCACGATTGCAGGGGCCACTTCGCCAAGTGCTGCGCGCACCGAAGCAATCTCGCCCCGGTCTATTGCGGCACCAAGTAGAAGCGCTACGATGCTTTTTGAACAGGATTTGATATTTGCCAGCCGGTCAAGCCCCGGTCCGCGCGGGGCTTGGGCAAAGACTGTCTTGGCCCCGCGGCTGATCTGCAACGAGTGTAGCTGGGGCAGCGCATTGATAGCGCTGAGCAGAGTGTCCGATTGTGCGCGCGATAGTGCGGGCGCGAACAGGGTGGCTGCGGATGTGATAAGGAAACTGCGGCGTGTGGTCATGCACTGGGTTTTAAGCGGCTTGCAACACGCGTCCAGCCTAAACAGTATCCGACGATAGGAAGAAACGCATTCGTGATTGCTTTGGGATATGCGTGGCGCGGTTCTCGCGCGCCAGGGCCAAGCGCAGGGCAGGGAATTGACCTAAAGAGAAAAAACCACTCCAGAGCAAAAACTTGGTAAAAGTGGTGTTGATTGCTGGAATAGCCTAGTAAGCTGGTGACGATTTGAAGAGATTCTGTCCCCGAGCAACAGCACAATTTCAGTGCAGCGGCAGGCGCGGGGGCTGATTTACGTTATTTTACGGTCTGTTTTTGATTAAGGGTTA
>SLAT01000094.1 GCA_007126715.1 Roseinatronobacter sp. | reverse complement strand
TGTTCCCCAATATAACGGCCATCCGCGTGCGCGAGGCGGCTGAACGCGTGACCGAAGCCCTGTCCACGATGGCGACCGCCACCAGCTATGCGGCCCTTGCCACGCTTCTGAGCGGCTTCGTTGTGTTGATCGGGGCGGCAGCAGCGGGCGAGCGGGCGCGGGTCTATGAAGCGGCGGTGATGAAAACACTGGGGGCAACGCGCGCAGGCATTCTGGCCAGTTTCGCGCTGCGCTCTGTCTTGATGGGGGCGGCGGCAGGGCTGGTGGCACTGGGCGCGGCGGCGCTGGCATCCTGGGCCGTCATGCGCTTTGTGATGGAGTCGAGTTATCAGTTCGAGCCGTTCTCGGCCATTGCGATTGTCATTGGCGGTATTGTTGCAACGTTGCTGGCAGGGCTGGCCTTTGCGCTGCGTCCGTTGGCGGTGCGCCCTGCGCAGACATTGCGTGCGCAGGATTGACCTTTTGACCTGCCGCGGCCAAGGCTGCGGCAGGGGGTACCCATGAGCTTTGTTCTGAAAACTCTGCAAGATCTGCAATCCGCGCGCTTCGATACGGTCATCGACGCGCGTGCGCCTGCCGAATATGCCGAAGACCATCTGCCCGGGTCGATAAACCTGCCTGTGCTGGACGACGCAGAGCGTGCCCGCGTGGGCACGATCTACAAGCAGGACAGCCCGTTCACGGCGCGCAAGCTGGGCGCTGCACTGGTGGCGCAGAATGCCGCCCGTCACCTGTTGGGCGCATTGGCGGACAAGCAAGGCGACTGGCAACCGCTTCTGTATTGCTGGCGCGGGGGACAGCGCTCTGGCTCTTTCGCGACCATCCTGCGCCAGATCGGCTGGCGGGTCGAGGTGTTGGAGGGGGGGTATAAAAGCTATCGCCGCCTTGTGCAGGCGCTTTTGTATGAGGGGGTTTTTCCGGCCCCCGTGCTGCTGATTGATGGGGGCACTGGCAGCGCCAAGACGGAAATTCTTGGACATGTGGCCGCGCTGGGCGGGCAGATCATAGATCTGGAAGCACTGGCCGGGCATCGAGGGTCATTGTTTGGCGGGCTGGCGCCGCAACCTTCGCAAAAACTGTTCGAAACGGTACTTGCGCAAGGGATCTGTGCGTTGGACCCCACCCGGCCCGTGCTGATCGAGGCCGAGTCCAACCGCATTGGCGATATCCGCCTGCCACCTGCCTTATGGCGCGCCATGCAAGCGGCACCGCGCGTGCGTATTGATGTGCCGGTTTCTGTCCGCGCGGCCTATTCTCTGGGTGTCTATGGCGAGTTTGTCATGCAACCGGAACGGCTGGTTGCCGTGATCGAGGGTTTGCGTCCCTACCAGCCTGTTGAACAGATCGAGGCTTGGCATGCGCTGGTCACAACTGGTGATTTCGCGACATTGGCAAAAAGCCTGATCGTTGCGCATTATGACCCAAGCTATCAGCGGATGCGCAAAGGGCAGCGGCCTGTCTTGTGCCTTGATCTGCCTGATTTATCGGAAAAGTCGCAGAAAACTGCTGCTGAACGGCTTATGCGTCAGTTGCAGGATCTAGAATTTGAATGTTCGCGTGACGAATGCCAGCTTACGCAGCGATAATACGCGGCCCATCCTTGCCTGTGATCTCGCCTATGGTTGCAGCCCGATAGCCCGCTTCTTGCAGTTTTTCAACAAGTGACGCTGCCTGCGCAGGGGCAACAGCAGCCAGCAACCCGCCCGCCGTCTGCGGGTCAACCAGCAATGCCGCGCGCGCTGTATCTGGCGCGACCAGAAGTGGCCCCAGCGCCGCGCGGTTATCGGGCGCAATGCTGGAATGGTAACCTGCCGCAATCAGCGCTTCGGCCCCGTCCAGCACTGGAATGGCGTCAAGGTTTAGCCGGGCCGACAACCTGTCTTGCGCCAGCATCTCGGCCAGATGCCCAGCCAGCCCGAAACCCGTCACATCGGTCATGGCATGCGCCACCGGGGCCAGCAGCTCTGCCGCCCGCGCCTGTGATTGCACCATCGCACGCCACGCGCCCGCAACATCCCCACCCGGTGCGGCCCATTGCATTTCGGCTGCCATGATCACACCAGTCCCCAAGGGCTTGCACAGAATCAGAACATCGCCGGGCTGCGCACCCGCTTTGGCGGTAGCAGCCCCGTCCAGCAGACCAGTGAGTGTAAAGCCCAACTGCATCTCGGTCCCCATCGCGCTATGCCCGCCGACCAGCGCCACGCCAGCAGGTTCCAGCACCGATTGTGCGCCTGCCATCACCTCGCGCAGGGTGCGGGCCTGCAATTCGGGGGACATGCGCGGCAGGGTCACTTGCGCCAGTGCCGCTTGCGGGCGCGCGCCCATTGCCCAGATATCACCCAGCGCATGGGTGGCAGCAATGCGCGCCATCATCCACGGATCATCTGTAAGGGCGCGCAGATGGTCGGTTGCGATCACCTGACGCGCATCACCCATGCGCAAGATTGCGGCGTCATCGCCAATTCCCGCTTCAACATCGGCGCGCGTCACATCCGGCAGGGCTGCGCGCAGGGTCTGCGCGCCCATCTTGGCACCGCACCCGCCGCATAGGGGTTTGTCGCCCAGCATTTCTGCCAGCCCGTGTGCAGCGGCAGGTGGCAGGGCAGGGGGCATGGGGCGCGGGTCGCGGAACTGGCCCATGAATTTGGCGTCAATCCGGTCCTTTAGTCCCCAAAGCCAGCCCCCCTCCAGCGGGAGTGACCATTTGTCCGCCAGCGCGGTCTTGTCACCCAACGACACCAATTTCAGATAATCGCGCTGCGGCTTGTAGGCGCGCAGCCGCCCTGCCCCGAGGGCCGCGCGCAGATTATCGAACAGATAGGGCGCTTGGCGCACAGCATAGACCCCCGCTTTCGCGCGTGGCGCATGGGCCATATGCGCGCAATCGCCGACAGCAAAGATATTGGGGTCCGTAACTGACCGCAGATAGGGGTCCACTGTGACGAACCCGTCTGTCAGCGCCAGCCCCGTATCTTGCAGCCAGTCTTGCGGGCGCGAGCCTGCTGCCCCCAGCACCAGACTGGCCGCGATCTGCGTGCCGTCGGCCAGCGTCACGCCCTGCCGGGTTACTTCGGTGACCTTGGCCTGCTCCAGGATCGAGACTGAAAACCGCTTCAGATGGCCGATCAACCGCTTGCGCGCCTGCGCGCCGATATTGGGCAATAGCGCGCCTGACTGGATGATCGTGATCTGCGGCGCGTACCTTTGCAGGCGAAAGGCCATTGCCAAGGCAAGTTCCACCCCCGCAACCCCACCGCCGATCACGGCAATCTGCGCGGCAACCGCGCCCGCCTCCAGCCTGCCGCGCCAGTCTTCCCATTGCTGCGCATAGCGGCCCAGCGGTTTGGCTGAAACCGCATGATCGCCATAGCCGGGGATCATTGGCAGGTCGGATGTGATGCCGATATCTATCGCGGCCAGATCATAGGAAATTGGCGGGCGGTCTGGCACATGCACCTGTCGCGCAGCACGATCAATTCCTGTCGCCTTGCCCAGCACCAGCCGCGCGCCTGCGCGCCGCGCAAGGCGTATAAGGTCAATGTCCAGATCCTCTCGCGCATAGTGGCCGGCAATAAACCCCGGCAACATGCCCGTATAGGGCGCCACCGGATCGGGGTTGATAACCGTCAACCGCACGCCGGGCAAAGGGTGCATGGCCCAGCGATGCAGCACCAGCGCATGTGTATGCCCGCCACCGATCAACACCAGATCGCGCGTCAGGGGCAAAGGCATATGCATCGGCAACTCCGCTTCTTGAGAATGATCGTTGCTTAGCCCAGCCCGGCCCGGATGACGAGGGGCACATCCTGCGGCAGATTGTGCAAATCTGCGCCAGGGCTCGTGAAGCCTGCAGGAATGGCTTTGCGGAATCCATATCTGGCGATAAACTTTGCGTGTTGAATTTCAGTGGTCCTTTCAAGATGCAAAGTAACAGGTCTTCACGACACAGTTTTTTAAATAGGGCGGGGGCTATCGGTGTTTCGCGTCTGCTCGTCGCAAGCCTGCTTATAGCGCTTGCGGTCCCTGCTGCGCGGGCGCAGACCTTGAATCAGGGCTTTGAAGCCATGAAGGACGGGGATTTTTTCACGGCCTTTTCCGCCCTGCGCAGATTGGAGCAAGCCGGAGACCCACAAGCCAGCCAGATGCTGCAAGACTTGTTCCTGACCCCATCTGGACAAGGTATGTCCCCGCCTGTTGCCCGCGCGCCGGTACATGTGGCCGCTGCCCCGCCGGCGGCTTCGACCGTTGTCAGCCCCAGCCATGCCCCGCTGCGCGCCCCGCGGCCCGCCGCGCGGCCTGCGCCACCCGATATGACGCCGGTTACGCAAGGCGTTTTGCCGAGGCCGTTGACGGATGCTGATTTCCGCACGCCCGATGACCAGCTTGCCCGAATAGGCCAGTTGCTGTTCTTCGATCCGATCCTATCGGGCAATCGCGATGTGGCTTGCGCGACATGTCACCATCCACGCCATGCTTCGGGCGATGGTGTTTCGCTTGGGCTAGGGGTGGGCGCGCAGGGTCTTGGGCAGGCGCGCAGGCCCGTTGGTATACATGCCGCAAGCAGGCGCATCCCGCGCAATGCCCCCGCGCTTTGGAACCTTGGCGCGCGTGATGTCAGCGTTCTGTTCCATGACGGGCGCGTTGAAATGGACCCTGAAACCCCCGGCGCTGTGCTGACCCCGCAAGGCCCGCTTGACTATATGGCGCTCGACTCGCTTCTGGCTGCGCAAGCTCTGTTTCCGATACTTGCAGCAGAAGAGATGGCCGGGCAGACAGGTGAAAACCCGATTGCCGATGCGGTTGCGGCGGAGCGCATTCACGGCGATGACGGCGCATGGGCCATGCTTGCGGCGCGCATTGAGGCCTTGCCGGAATATGACCGCGCCTTCACACAGTGGCGCGGCACAACAGGGCCTGTGACCATAGACGAGATTGCAAATGCGCTTGCCGCCTTTATCGAGTTTGAATTCCGCGCAGATCAGACCCCGTTCGACCAGTATTTGCGCGAAATCGCAGCCTTGTCGTCCGAAGCGGGAGAGGGGATGCGACTGTTTTTCGGGCGGGCGAATTGCGCGTCCTGTCACTCTGGCCCCTTGCTGAGCGATCAAGGTTTTCATGCGATGGGCCAGCCCCCGATCGGGCCGGGCAAAGAGCGCGATGATGACGGCTATACCCGCGATATCGGGCGCTACGCGGTCACACAGAACCCGCAGGATGCCTATGCCTTTCGCACCCCTATGCTGCGTAATGTGATGCAGACCGGCCCTTGGGGGCATGCGGGCGCCTTCTCTGACATGCACGCTTTCCTGCGCCACCATCTGGACCCGGTCGCGGGGCTTGCAGCCTATCAGCCGCAGGCCATTTTACCCGTGCTCGACAGCGCCGAGAGCGACTATAGCGCAATGCAGGATGCGCATCAGCGCGCAGCCATTACCGCCGCCGCCGCGCGATCAATGGCGCAGCGCCCGCTGGTGATCTTGCAGGATGATGAGATTGATCTGCTTATCGCCTTTCTTTCCACCCTCGATGATGCGCAGGCGTTACAAGGGCGGCTGGGGGTGCCTGATGCCGTGCCCAGTGGCCTGCCGGTTCCTGATTAGGGAGCGCGTGCATTCTGGTCTGGCAGCGGTCAGGCAGACATGGCACAAGTTGGTGATGACGAATAGCTGCACCCTAAGATTGACCAGTACCTCACCCGAACAGACTGCCGCGATAGCCGTGCGACTGGGGGCAGGGCTTGGCGCGGGCGATGTGGTGTTGCTGTCTGGCCCGGTTGGCGCAGGCAAAAGCCTGTTTGCACGTGCGCTGATACAATCACGGCTGGCCGCGTTGGATCGCTTTGAGGATGTGCCATCGCCCAGTTTCACGCTGGTTCAGACCTATGATCTGGACATTGTCGAGTTGTGGCATGCCGATCTCTACCGGTTGACGGACCCGCATGATGTATTGGAACTTGGGCTGGATCAGGCTTTTGAAGAGGCGATCTGCCTTGTTGAATGGCCCGAACGGCTCGGCGCATTCCAGCCCGCATCCGCGCTGCACCTGACGCTGCAAACCACGGATGACCCCGCATTTCGCGCACTACATTTTTCAGCTGTGGACCCGCGCTGGACTGGTCTGCTGAGCAAGCTGGCCCATAGCCAGCACGGCCCCACCTGACAGGAGAGCGGTATAATGTTTCAAGATGATAGCCGCCCCGCCCATCTGTTTGCCTTGCCTTGCGGGGTGGATTTCCCGCAAGCCCTTGCGACAGGGTTGCAAAACCGTATGCAACCCCTGTCACCAGAGGCCCGCGCGCGTGTGACAGTTCTGGTGAATTCGGCGCGAATGCGGACCCGCCTGCGCGAAGCATTGATCGCCCAAGGCCCGGCGCTATTGCCGCGCATTCGCCTGATTACGGAGCCGCTTTTGTTTGAAGGGGCAAGCCGTTTGCCCCCGCCGATGCCGCCGCTGCGCAGACGTTTGGAATTGGCGCGGCTGATCGACATGCTGTTGCGCAGCGCCCCCGATCTGGCACCACGAAGTGCAATTTACGACCTGTCCGATAGTCTGGCGAGTCTGTTTGCCGAAATGCAGGCCGAGGGCGTTCCGCTTTCAGCCTTGCGTGATCTTGATGTCAGCCGCCATTCCGGCCATTGGGCACGAAGCCTTGCCTTCATCAATCTGGCGGAAAAGGTGGTGCAGACAGACGCGCCCGATGCCGAAGGGCGCATGCGCGCGCAAGCCGAGGCGCTGATTGCGCGCTGGGCGGGCCATCCGCCCGCAGACCCGATCATCATTGCAGGCTCGACCGGGTCGCGTGGCACAACCGCCTTGCTGATGCAGGCGGTGGCAAGGTTGCCACAAGGTGCGGTTGTATTGCCGGGGTTTGACTTCGACATGTCTGCCGACACTTGGGCAGAACTCGGCACGGACAAGGCCCCCGAGGATCACCCGCAATATCGCTTTTTGCGCCTGTGCAGCGCACTTGACCTGCCGCCTGAGCAGGTTCGCCACTGGGACCCGACCCCCGCACCTGCGCCTGCGCGCAACCGGCTTGTGTCGCTTGCCCTGCGCCCTGCGCCTGTCACCGATCAATGGATGCTGGAAGGCCCCCGCTTGCAGGGTATCGCACAAGGCTGTGCGGGCCTGACCCTGATCGAGGCCCCATCCCCCCGGATGGAGGCACAGGCCATTGCCCTGCGTCTGCGCCACGCCGCCGAGGCAGGCCAGCGCGCAGCCCTCATTACGCCAGATCGTGATCTGACGCGGCAGGTCAGTGCCGCGCTGGATTACTGGCGCATCACCCCCGATGACAGCGCGGGCCGTCCGCTGGCGATGTCCGCACCGGGCCGGTTTTTGCGTCATGTCGCTGGTATTATGCGCCACAGGCTGGACGGGCAGGCGCTGCTGACGCTGCTCAAACATCCTCTGACGCATAGCGCAGATGGGCGCGGCGATCATCTGCTGCATACGCGCGATCTGGAATTGCGTATCCGACGCAGGAATGTTGCTTTCCCAGATGCTGATTTTCTGCGCAGCTTTGGCGTATCGGCCAAATGCCCCGACTGGGCAGAGTGGTTGATTGCCACATTGCCGCCCATGCCCGACACGGCCCCCAAACCCTTGGCCGAGCATGTCGCCACACATCTGGCACTGGCCGAAGCGCTGGCAGGTGGCCCACAGGGGGGGACGGGCGAATTGTGGCAGGCCGCCGCAGGCATTCAGGCCGAACGTGCGATGACGGAATTGGCGCGCGAGGCAGGCAATGGCGGAGAGATGGACGCCGCTGATTATGACGCCTTTATCACAAGCTATCTGCAAGGGTTTGAGGTGCGCGAGCCTGTCAGCGCCCATCCGGGCATCATGATCTGGGGCACGTTAGAGGCCCGCGTGCAGGGTGCTGACCTGGTCATTCTGGCGGGGCTGAATGAGGGGGTATGGCCCAAAGCGCCCGACCCTGACCCCTGGCTGAACCGGCGCATGCGCGCGGATGCGGGGCTTTTGCTGCCCGAGCGCCAGATCGGGCTTGCCGCGCATGACTTTCAGCAGGCGATTGCTGCGCGCGAGGTCATTCTGAGCCGCGCTGTGCGCAACTCCGAGGCGCAGACCGTCGCTTCGCGCTGGCTGAACCGGCTGACCAACCTGCTTGCTGGGTTGCCCAATGAGGGGGCGCAGGCGCTGCAAGAGATGCGCGCGCGCGGTCAGTCATGGCTGGGCATGGCGCAGGGGTTCGATGCCGATTTCCGTTCTATTCCGAGCGGTGATCTGCGCGCGCCGCGTCCTGCGCCCGCCCCCCCTGTTGGCGCGCGCCCCCGCCAACTGCCGGTCACTGCCATCAACCGGCTGATCCGTGATCCCTATGAAACCTATGCGAAATATGTGCTTGGCTTACGCAAACTCAACCCGCTGCACCCTTCGCCCGATGCGCTGTTGCGCGGGACAGTGCTACATAAGGTGCTGGAGGATTTCACCCGCGCCGCGCCGGAGCATGACCCTTTCGCGCAACTGATGCGCATGGCCGAGGAAGTTTTGGCGCGCGAAGTCCCCTGGCCTGCCGCGCGCGTTTTGTGGCAGGCGCGTATGTCGCGCGCGGCGGATGCGTTTTTGCAATTCCATCTGTCACAGCCCGGACGCGTGCTGATGCTAGAGGAAGGCGGCGCGCTGACCTTGCAAGATCCCGCCTTCACCCTGACCGCCAAACCAGACCGCATCGACGAATGGCCTGACGGGCGCATTCACATCATCGATTACAAGACAGGGCAGGCGCCCACAAAGAAGATGCAGGAACATTTCGACAAACAGCTTTTGCTCCAAGCCATGATGGCCGACGAAGGCGCGTTCGAGGCGTTGGGGCTGCGCGATGTGGCGCAGATCACCTATCTGGGTCTTGGGTCCAGCCCCAAGCCTGAAATGACCGAGATTACGCCAGCACTTATCGCGCAGACACGCGCGCAGTTCGAAGACCTGATCCGCGCCTATCTTGAACCGGACAAGGGCTTTCCGGCGCGGCGCATGTTGCTTCAGGAACGCGAGGTGTCGGATTATGACCATCTGTCGCGCTTTGGTGAATGGGTGATGCAGGACGAACCTGTTGTCGTGCCCGTGGGGGATGAAGATGCAGTTTGACGAAGCAACCCTTGCGCAGAACCGCGCCTCCAACCCGTTGGACTCAACATGGCTGTCGGCCAATGCAGGATCGGGCAAGACCAAGGTTCTGACCGACCGTGTGGCGCGTTTGCTGCTGCGCGGGGTAGAGCCGCAGCGCATTCTGTGCCTGACCTATACCAAGGCTGCTGCGTCCGAGATGCAGAATCGTCTGTTTGGCCTTCTGGGTAAATGGGCCATGCTGCCCGAGGGCGAGTTGCGCGCGGCCCTTGGGCGTATCGACGAATCCGCAGGCGACAATCTGGCCGATGCGCGCCGCCTCTTCGCCCGCGCGATTGAGGCCCCCGGCGGGCTGAAGATCCAGACGATCCATTCCTTTTGCGCCGCCCTTTTGCGCCGTTTTTCACTGGAAGCGGGCCTGTCGCCCGCCTTTACCGAGATGGACGACCGTTCTGCCCATGCGCTGCGCGCCGAAATACTGGATCATCTTGCCGAAGGGTCGGGGCGCGGTGCTTTGGGGGAATTGGCGGCGGTGTTCACTGGCGCGGAACTTGATGATCTGTTGCGCGAAATTTGCAGTCATCCGCGCAGCTTTGATGGCGAGGTGCCGCAAGAGGCGTTGTGCGCAGCGTTTGATCTGCCGCCCGGTTTTGATGAGGCGCAGCTTCTGGCCGGGGTGTGTCTGGGCAGCGAAGCCGCATTGATGGATGACATACTGCCCTATCTGGATATGGGCAGCGTAAACGACACCAAAGCGGCAGCCAAGCTGCGTCAGATTGCCTTTGGCAGCCCTGATGTGAACACTTTGACCGCGCTGGAAGCGGTGTTTCTGACCGGGGCAGGGGCGAAAGAGCCCTTTAGCGCCAAGATTGGCAGTTTCCCCACCAAGGCGACGCAAAAGGCCCTTGGCGCGCTGATCGAGCCGTTGAACCAGTTGATGGCGCGGGTCGAGGGGGCGCGCAGCCGCCGCCTTGGGCTGGTGGCCTATCGCCGCGCCATCGCGCTGCACCGCTTCGCCCGCGCCTTCCTGCCCGCCTACACGCAGGCCAAGGCCGCCCGCGCATGGCTGGATTTCGATGATCTGATCGCGCGCGCGGGCCAGTTGTTGACCGACCCTTCTGTGGCGCAATGGGTGTTGTTCAAACTCGATGGCGGGGTTGATCATATTCTGGTGGATGAGGCGCAGGACACCTCGCCCGGTCAATGGCATGTGGTTGAGCAACTGGCACAGGAATTCACCGCAGGCATTGGCGCAAGTGACGCCAGCCGCACCTTGTTCGTGGTGGGGGACAAGAAGCAGTCGATCTATTCCTTTCAAGGGGCGGATCTGGCCGTGTTCGACCAGATGCAGGCGCAATTCCGAGAGCGGCTGGCCCATGTCGATCTGCGCTTGAATGAGGCCCTTCTGGCGCATTCTTTCCGATCATCCGATGCGGTGTTGCGCACCGTTGATGCCACATTCCGTCCGCCGCGCGATACCGGGCTGGGTGGTCCACCGCAGCATATCGCCTTCAATGCCGACTTGCCCGGACGGGTAGATCTGTGGCCCGTGATCGAGCGACCAGATGCCCCCGAGAAACCGGAATGGTTCGACCCCGTTGATGTGCTGCCCGAAGAACACCATCACCGCCGACTTGCCCGCAAGATTGCCGCCGAATTACGCGCCATGATCGACGCGCGCATCGCGCTGCCCCACAAGAATGGCGCGAGGGCCATAACTGAGGGTGATGTTCTGATCCTCGTGCGCCGCCGCAATGCGCTGTTTCACGAAATTATCGCCGCGTGCAAGGCTGAGGGGCTGGAGATTGCAGGCGCAGACAGGTTGCGACTGGGCGGCGAGATGGCGGTGCGCGACCTGACCGCGCTGCTCTCGTTTCTGGCAACCCCGGAAGATGACCTGTCGTTGGCCGGCTGCCTGCGCTCGCCCCTGCTGGGATGGTCCGAAGATGCGGTGTTCCGGCTGGCACATGGGCGTGGGAGGGCATTTTTGTGGACCAGATTGCGCGACAGCGGTGATGCCGCAACGCTGGAGGTGCTTGACGATATGCGCCGCCAGACAGATTTTTTGCGCCCCTATGACCTGATCGAGCGGATGCTGACCCGCCATGACGGCCGCCGCCGCCTGATTTCGCGGCTGGGGACCGAGGCCGAGGACGGGATCGACGCCTTTCTGGCGCAGGCTTTGGCCTATGAACGGCTGGAAACCCCTAGCCTGACGGGGTTTCTGGCATGGCTGGAACATGGTGATGTGCAGATCAAGCGCGAACTCGACGCTGCGGGTGGGCGCTTGCGGGTCATGACCGTGCATGGGGCAAAGGGGCTGGAAGCGCCGGTCGTGATTTTGCCTGATACCGCCGACTATAGCGCGACCGAGCGCCGCCAGTTGTATGATATTGAGGGCGTTCTTGGCTGGAATGGCGCCAAGGCGGATGCCCCCCCCGCATTGCAACGCGCCGTTGAGGGCGCTGCTGATCTGCGTGCGCAGGAAGATGCGCGTCTGCTCTATGTTGCCATGACGCGGGCCGAAAGCTGGCTTATCGTGGCTGGGGCAGGAACAGTGAAATCGCCCGAATGCTGGTATAACCGCATCGCAGAGGGGTTGGGCCATGCGGGTGCTGTGTCATGCCGCTTTCCCACTGGTGAAGGGCTGCGCCACCAGCATCTGGACTGGCCCACTGAAGCGACTGGAACATCCGGCCTGCCTGCCGCGCAGCAACATGATCTGCCAGCGCTGCTATGGGAGCGGGCTGCTATGCCTGCGGCACGCCCGCGCGTGCTGTCGCCTTCGACGCTGGGCGGGGCAAAGGCATTGCCGGGAGATATGGGCGAGACGGGCGACATGGCGCTGGTGCGGGGCACACAATTGCATCTGTTGCTGGAACATCTGCCGCTTTGGCCGCGTGAGCAGTGGCATGACACAGCGCGTGATTTGCTTGCCAGCACCGAAGACGGGGCGCCTGCGGACCTTCCAGCACTGCTGGAGGAAGTGAAGCAGGTTCTTGATACCCCCGGCAATGCTGCGCTATTCGCCCCCGGCACGCTTGCCGAGGTAGAAATCACGGCAGATCTGGAGGGACGGCCCATGTTCGGTGTGATCGACCGGCTGATCGTGGCCGAGGATCATGTTCTCGCCGTCGACTACAAGTCAAACCGCCATGTGCCGCGCAGCGCGCAAGAGGTGCCAGAGGGGCTGTTGCGACAGATGGGCGCCTATAGGCGCGCGGTTTCGCAAGTTTTTGCAGGCCGCATGATCCGCGTGGCCCTGCTCTGGACAGCGACGGGCGAGTTGATGGAACTGCCCGCTGAACTTGTCGATGCGGCGCTTGCGCGGGGAGTGCTTGAATCCCGCGGGTGCGAGGCATAATTAGAGCATGAACAACAAACCAGATTGGAGGGGCCAATGCCCACAGTAGCTGTCACCGATTCCACCTTTGATGCCGAAGTGCGCCAGTCCGACATTCCTGTTGTCGTGGACTTCTGGGCAGAATGGTGCGGACCCTGCAAGCAGATTGGCCCGGCACTGGAAGAACTTGCCGCCGAATATGATGGCCGCGTCAAGATTGCCAAGGTAAATGTGGACGAGAACCCCAATACCGCGGCCTCGATGGGTATTCGCGGAATTCCGGCGCTGTTTCTGTTCAAGGATGGGCAAGTCGTGTCCAACAAGACCGGAGCAGCCCCGAAATCGGCACTGCAAAGCTGGATCGATAGCGCGGTATGAGCCTGACAGGGCGCGGCCCCTGTCGCGCCCGGACCACTCGCGGCAGTGCGTGCTGAAAGATGCGCCTCCGGCGGGAGTATTTTTCTGCAAGAAAATGAGGGCGCGATGAGCGAGTTTCCCGGATGGCACGGCACAACCATCATTGCAGTGCGGCGCGGCGGCGAAGTGGTGGTTGCCGGGGATGGGCAGGTCAGCCTTGGCCAGACAGTGATCAAAGGCTCTGCGCGCAAGGTGCGCAGGCTGTCACCGGGCGGGTATGATGTTGTCGCGGGCTTTGCGGGCTCGACCGCTGATGCGTTCACGTTGCTGGAGCGGCTGGAGGCGAAGCTGGAAGCGACGCCGGGCCAGTTGGCGCGCGCCAGCGTCGAGTTGGCGAAAGACTGGCGCACGGATAAATATCTGCAAAAGCTGGAAGCGATGCTGATCGTCAGTGACGGGCGCGACATGTTCGTGATCACCGGCGCGGGCGATGTGCTGGAGCCGGAACATGATATCGCGGCCATCGGGTCGGGCGGGAATTTCGCGCTGGCCGCCGCGCGCGGATTGATGGAAACAGAGTTTTCCGCCGAGGATGTGGCGCGGCGCGCGATGGCGATTGCGGCGGATATCTGTGTCTATACCAATGGGAACCTGACAGTGGAGAAGATCAGCGCATGACCGACCTGACCCCGCGCGAGATAGTCTCGGAGCTTGACCGTTTCATCATCGGCCAGAAGGACGCCAAGCGCGCCGTGGCGGTGGCCCTGCGCAACCGCTGGCGGCGCAAGCAACTGCCCAGCGATTTGCAGGAAGAGGTTTACCCCAAGAACATCCTGATGATCGGCCCCACAGGTGTGGGCAAGACCGAGATCAGCCGCCGTCTGGCGAAGCTGGCGCGCGCGCCGTTTCTGAAGGTCGAGGCCACGAAATTCACCGAAGTGGGCTATGTGGGCCGCGATGTGGAGCAGATCATCCGCGATCTTGTGGACAGCTCTATCGTGATGACCCGTGCGCAGATGCGCGAGGATGTGAAAGCCCGCGCGCAACAAGCCGCCGAGGACCGTGTGATTTCTGCGATCGCAGGCGAGGGTGCGCGCGAAGGCACGCGCGAGATGTTCCGCCGCAAGCTGTTGGCCGGCGAGTTGGACGATACCGAGATCGAGATCGAGATTGCCGATACCTCTAACCCGATGGGGGCGATGTTCGATATTCCTGGCCAGCAGGGCGGGCAGATGATGAATCTGGGTGAACTGTTTGGCAAGGCGATGGGTGGACGCACCACCCGCAAGAAGATCACTGTCTCCGAGAGCCACGAATTATTGGTGGCCGAGGAGGCCGACAAACTGCTGGATGATGAGGCCGTGAAAGCTGCCGCGCTTGAAGCGGTCGAGCAGAACGGAATTGTGTTTCTGGACGAGATCGACAAGGTCTGCGCCCGGTCCGAGATGCGCGGGGGTGATGTCAGCCGCGAAGGCGTGCAGCGCGACTTGCTCCCGTTGATCGAAGGCACGACCGTCAGCACCAAATATGGGCCAGTCAAGACAGATCATATCCTGTTTATCGCAAGTGGCGCGTTCCATATTGCCAAACCGTCGGACTTGTTGCCGGAATTGCAGGGTCGTTTGCCTATCAGAGTTGAATTGCGCGCCCTGACCGAAGGTGATTTCGTGCGCATCCTGACC
>SLAT01000160.1 GCA_007126715.1 Roseinatronobacter sp. | reverse complement strand
GCCAGTCGCGTGCCGCCATTGGTGTCATGCCGCAAGAGTTGAACATGGACCCGTTCTTTACCCCGCGCGGCGCATTGGAGGTGCAGGCGGGGCTTTACGGTGTGCCGAAATCGCAGCGCCGGACCGACCAGATCCTTGAGATGATCGGGCTTTCGGACAAGGCCGAAGCCTATGCACGGACATTGTCGGGCGGGATGCGGCGCAGATTGTTGTTGGGCAAGGCGCTGGTGCACGCGCCCCATGTGCTGGTTCTGGACGAACCGACTGCCGGCGTGGATATAGAGTTGCGCCAGATGTTGTGGTCGAATGTGCGTAAGCTGAACGAACAGGGAATGACGATTATCCTGACCACACATTATCTGGAAGAAGCCGAACAGATGTGTGACGAGATTGCGATCATTGATCATGGGCAGGTGATCGTGCGCGACAAGACCTCGGAACTGGTGGGGCGGCTGGATGCCAAGACCCTGCTATTCCGGTTGGAGCAGCCATTGGCAAATCTGCAATTGCCGCCTCAGGTGCGGCAGGAACAACGCGACAGCGGGCTTCTGGCGCTGACATACAGGCGCAGCGTGAACACAGCGGGTGATATTCTGGGCGCAGTTTCGGCTGCGGGCGGAGTCATTCTTGATGTCACCAGCGAAGACCCCGATCTGGAAGATGTCTTTCTCTCGCTCACCTCTGGAACTGCGGCCTGACACCGGCCTTACGCCAAAGGTTCAGCTTGTCCCGGGCATATCGTCAGAGCGTCGAAGGCTGATCCGCGTAATCCGGTTGCCATCGCGGGCAAGAACCTTGAAGCGAAAGCCGTGGAAGGAAAAGACCTGACCTTCTTCGGGGATGGATTGTGCTTCGTGAATGACCAGCCCGGCCACTGTAACCGCTTCCTCATCGGGGAGTGTCCAGTCCAGCGTGCGGTTCAGGTCGCGGATGGTCATGGCGCCATCCACCAGAACCTCGCCGCCTTCGCCGCGCTCGACTTCGGGCGCGTGTGTAGTGTCGTATTCATCCTCGATCTCGCCCACGATCTCTTCTAGGATATCTTCGAGGGTGATCAGCCCGTGCAGGGCACCATATTCATCCACCACTAACGCAAAATGCCGACGCAGCCGCAGGAATTCCTGCATCTGTTCATCTAGCGGCGTGGTTTCGGGCACAAAATAGGGCGGGCGGGCAAGTGCATCCAGATCCAGCTTTGCGACGGCGGAATAGGCACCGCCCGCTTGCGTGACCAACCCGTGCATTTCGCGCACCAGATCGCGGACATACAGAATTCCGATAATATTTTCAGGGTCTTCACGGTACATGGGCAGGCGTGAATGCGGAGAGTTGATACATTGGGCGATGACCTCTTCGATCGGATCATCGACATTCACCGTCTCGACCTGAGACCGGTGGCGCATGATTTCTTCGACAGTGCGTTCGGACAGGTCCAATGCACCCAGAAGCCGGTCGCGATGTTCCTTTTCAACCGAACCCGATGAATGCCCAAGTGCAAGCGTGCCCGCGATTTCTTCATGCACCGACATGATTTGACTGTCAGGGTCAATGGTCACGCCGAACAACGCAAGCACGCGGCGCACGACGAAACGAACGATACTTACGATTGGGGAAAAAATCGCGACCACCCAGCGCAACGCGGGTGCAACCCGCGTGGCCGCAGCTTCGGGGTTCGAGATTGCGTAGGTCTTTGGCAAGACCTCGGCAAAAACAAGCACAAGTATGGTCATTACCAGCGTTGCCAGAGCGACCCCGCTATCCCCGAACAGGCGTGTGAAAAGCGCTGTGGCCAAAGACGCTGCCAGAATATTGACCATATTGTTGCCCAGCAGGATCGCACCGATCATGCGTTCGCTGTCTTCTGTCAAGGCCAGTGCTTTTCGTGCTCCTGCCGCACCCTTATCTGCCTGTGCCTTCAACTTACCGCGGCTCGAAGCTGTCAAGGCTGTCTCGGACCCTGAAAAGAAGCCCGAGATCACGAGAAGCAACAGAATCGCACCTATGCTGAGCCAGAATGCAGTATCAAGATACGCGGCGTATTCGCCCATGTGTTCAAAAATCCCGATGTGAAGACGCAATCACGTCTACGTTTGTCTTAATTCCTTGGGGCGCTCGCGTCCAGCACAAGTCCTTCATGGCTTGACCCTGTGCGCGAGTTTGGTCACTAGATCACCTATGTTTTCCAATGACACCCTCGACCAGATCACCCGACGGTTCCAGTTCCTCGAGGCCCGCCTGATGGAGGGGGTCGCGCCATCTGAAATTGCAGCATTGACGCGCGAATATTCGGAATTAAAACCAGTGGTTGCACAGATAGCCGCCTATCAGCAGGCGACAGTCGCCAAGGCCGAGGCAGAGGCAATGCGCGAAGACCCCGAGATGCGGGCGCTGGCCGAAGAGGAACTGGCGCAACTGGATGAGGAATTGCCCCGACTGGCGCAAAATTTGCGCCTCGCCCTTCTGCCCAAGGACGCTGCCGATGCGCGCCCCGCGCTGATAGAGCTGCGCCCCGGCACTGGCGGAGAGGAAGCCAGCCTTTTCGCGGCCGATCTGCTGCGCATGTATCAGCGTTACGCCGAATCCCGTGGCTGGCAGGTGCAGATGGTCAGCCATTCCGAAACCGAGTTGGGCGGTTTGCGTGAGGCTGTGATGCGGATCGAGGGCGAGGGCGTGTTCGCGCGGTTAAAATACGAATCAGGGGTGCACAGGGTGCAGCGCGTGCCAGTCACCGAATCCGGCGGTCGGATTCACACATCCGCCGCCACGGTTGCCGTGCTGCCCGAAGCGGAAGAGGTGGATATAGATATCCCCGCGCAGGATATCCGCATCGACACGATGCGCGCCTCTGGGGCAGGGGGGCAGCATGTGAACACAACAGATAGTGCCGTTCGCATCACGCATATTCCCTCTGGGATTGTGGTGACATCCTCTGAGAAATCGCAGCACCAGAACCGGGCTATTGCCATGCAGGTCTTGCGCGCAAAGCTTTATGACATGGAGCGCCAGCGCGCGGCGGCTGACCGCGCGGATGCGCGCAAGGCTCAGGTCGGCTCTGGCGACCGGTCAGAGCGCATCCGCACCTATAACTTTCCGCAAGGGCGGATGACCGACCATCGCATCAATCTGACGCTCTATAAACTGGAGGCCGTCTTGCAAGGAGAGATGGACGAGGTGCTGGACGCGCTTATCGCCGCCGATCAGGCTGCAAGACTGGCCGAAATGGAGGCATGATGCGCGCGCAGGAATTGTTGGCCGAGGGGGTCGGCAAGCTGCTCGCAGCAGGGGTGGACGGCGGCGCACGCGACGCGCGCTGGCTTCTTGCCCATGCCTTGGGCATAGAGCGCGACCGACTGACACTGGCATTGCATGACCCTGTGCCAGAGGCACAACAAACCCTGTTCCGGCAGGCAATAACGGCCCGCGCGCATCACCAGCCTGTTGCCCAGATCATCGGGGCGCGCCTGTTCTGGGGACGGTCTTTTCGTGTCAGCCCGGATGTTCTGGACCCACGCCCGGAAACCGAAACCCTTGTTGAAACGGCCTTACAGCATGCGTTCGGGCGCGTTCTGGATCTGGGCACTGGCAGCGGCGCGATCTTGCTAAGCCTGTTGGCGGAACGCCCGGGCGCAATTGGTGTGGGGGTCGATCTGTCCCTGGACGCGCTGGATATCGCCAGACATAACGCCAAGGCGCTAAACCTCTCGCAGCGCGCGCAGTTTATGCGCTCGGACTGGTTTAGCGCGGTCGAGGGGAAGTTCGATCTGATCGTTTCTAACCCCCCTTATATCGCGGCCTCAGATTTCGCGGGCTTGGCACCAGAAGTGCGCGACTGGGAACCCCGTATGGCACTGGTTCCTGACGGGTGCGACGGCAGCGGGCTGGCCGCTTACCGCACAATTGCGGCTCATGCGCCGGAGTATCTGGCCGCGAAAGGCTGGCTGATGGTCGAGATTGGCGTGGGGCAGGGGCCAGATGTGTTGGCGCTGTTCACACAGGCCGGGCTGAGGCAGGGACAGATTCTGTCTGACCTGTCCGGGCGCGGTCGGGTTGTTGTTGCGCAGGCGCAATGAAGGCGCAAAACCGGCGTGAATCCGCACTATATCGCCATTAATCCATATTTTATTGCGCGGG
>SLAT01000162.1 GCA_007126715.1 Roseinatronobacter sp. | reverse complement strand
CATCGCCGCGCGCATCCAGTTCGATCACTTCATAACCTGCCACCCGCAGCGCTTTCGCGCATTCATGCCCCGACGACAGCGACACCTCGCGCTCAGCCGAGAGTCCGCCTTTCAGAACACATATTCGGGGGGCTGCCCTGCTCGACATGCCCATTCCCACTGCCTCATGGCCTTATCGGCCTTATTTGCCCCAATTTCAGGGCGTTTTATTAAGTCTTTGCCGCGCCAGAGGTTAATTCCAGTTGCGGCAATGCAACGTCTGGCACTGCTTCGCCAACACGTCGTATTTCCCACTGTAGCGAAATACCGCGCGCTTGCAAAACCCTTTTTCGTACTTCTTCGCCCAAAGCCTCTAATTCAGCCGCTGTGGCGTCCTTTGCATTGATTAGAAAATTCGGGTGTTTGGGCGACATTTGCGCGCCCCCAAGGCGCGCGCCGCGCAAACCGGCATCTTCAATCACTTTCCACGCTTTCAATTCGTGGCTGTCATCAGCCAGCCCGGTAGAGCTGAAACCAGCAGGATTACGAAAGGTCGATCCTGCGCTACGCTCTTTGGTCGGCTGGGTTGCATCGCGCTTTGCAAGCTGGTCTTCCATACGAGCATGCAAGGCACTCGCATCCCCTCTAGCGGCATTGAACCGCGCCTGGGTTATGACCATCCCTTCTGGAAGGTCTGACTGGCGGTAGGCCAGTTTCAGATCAGCCGCAGGGATCACATGGCGCTGCCCCTGACGGTCGATAGCCGTAACATCAATCAGATTATCGGCGACATAAGACCCGTAGCAGCCTGCATTCATTCGAACTGCCCCGCCAATACTACCGGGAATGGTGCGTAAAAAGGTCAAGTCGCGCCCTGCATCGGCCGCTTTGCGGGCAACATGCGCATCCAACGCTGCCGCACCGGCGGTGATCGTTTCGTCAATCGCGATGGCGTTAAACCCCCGACCCAGCCGGATCACCACCGCGCGCAGCCCACCATCACGCACGATCAGGTTGGAGCCGACCCCCATCGGGAATACCACGACTTCTGGGTCTAGGGCGGCCAGAAAGCCACTCAGATCCGCCTCATCGGCGGGCTGAAACAGCCAGTCGGCAGGCCCTCCCACGCGCAGCCATGTCAGCGTGTCGAGCGATTTATTAGCACTTAAAGTGCCGCGCACTGGGATCAGATCAGGTGTCATGCTGTGTGATTAGCGCGCAAGCATGGGGCTTGTCGAGAGGATCACATGCCGGCAGGCAAGGATTATCCGCCAGCAAGCACACCGACCAAGCGCAAAAACTGTCGGGGTTTGATGGAACCAAAACCATATTGATGGCTTACTAGGGTAACGAAAGAAAACTGTTTGAGGGAAATTATGAACGCAAATTTTTCCGGCTTCCTCGGGTTAATTCACCTTGCGCTGGTCGTCTGGGCAGCTGTTGCGATCCTTGGGTCAAGCGCCACGCAAGGGCAGAAAGTCCTGTGGATATTGCTGGTGCTGCTCTTCCCGGTGGTCGGTCTGATCATATGGTTTATCGCAGGGCCGAAGAAAACCTGACGATCTGGGGAGTGTAACCTTGCGTGATGATCTGTACCTTGATGACGGCAGATTACAGACAGATATCACGCACAGCGAACTTGGCCGCTTTGCCGCACACCCCAAGACGATGGGTTTGGGGTGCGTGCGCGGGCGGGATCCTTGATCTGGGACACCGCCCTCAATTTCCGCCCAGCAACCCTCTCAAGCGGCTGCCGATCTCGGCTTCCAGCCCGCGGCGCAGAGTGTCCTCGATCCGCTCGCCTTCTTGGCGCTCGACCCCCAGTTCCTGCTGCAAGCGCCGCTCCGCCTGCGCGCGCGCGCGATCTTCAAGGCGCTGCGCTTCTTCACGGGCAATAACCTCCAGACGCTCTTGATCGATGCGCAACTGCTCTCGTGCCAGCGCTTCCAGATCCAGACGGAAACGCGGCGAATCCCACGGCCCGGTAATCATCAGCGGCACGCGCAAAACCTCTCCCGCGTCACTTCGCAGGGCGGCAGGTATGACGCGGTAATCCAGATTACGCGCGCCAAGACCGACCTGCCCCTGGCCCGTAACCGATACGCGCGAGGCCTCCAGCCGCAGATCATCATTACGCAACACCCCGTCAGCGATGGTGAAACTTCCATTGATCGACTGATAGACGGTGCGGTTCCCTTCTCCCATGTAAGACATGTCCAGATTGCGCAGCATCCCGGCAAGATCAAAGCCGATGATCTCGCCTTGCGACAGGGCCAGCGACCCTTCGCCGCGCAAGGAATTCATGATGTCATGCATGGTATTTCCGACGCCCAGAAATTGCAGGTCTGCATTGGCAAGTCCCTGCAATCGGCGATAGTCGGCAAGCTCGGTCAGCAACGGCAACAGATCTATGCCGCGCGCACGCAAGTTGCCGCCGACCGACAGGCCAGAGCGGTTGTTCATCACGAACTCGCCAGCCACCTGCCCCCCGAACGCGGCCACTTCGCGCAGATCGAACACGGCGCGGGCGCGGTCAATCGTCAGGCCCAGCCTCGTGCGGCCAAGGGTTGTTACATCCGTGCGCAGACCAGCCAGCGCAAGCGTAATTTCGGCATCCAGCAGGCCCAGCGCATCGGCATTTATTGGCGCACGCGACCATCCACTTGTGCGACCTGTCTGCCCGCTTTGCCCGCCCTGCCCACTCTGCCCGGTCGAAGCAGCGCTGCGCAGATCCAGCACATCGCCAGACAACTGCCCGGTAAGACGCGGGCGGTCCGCGCCGGGCACAAGATCAAGCGCCCCTGACAGGCGCAGCCCGCCTGCGCGAAACTGTGCATCGCGTGCGAACAAGCGGCCATCTGCTGTACGCGTAAGCTGCCCGGACATGCCAAGCGGCAAGAACTCGGAAGACATATCTCCGCCACTTTGGCCTGCAAGCTGCATCAGAGGGGACAGGGCGGGGATCAAGGTGTTGACCTGCCCTTCCAGCGCAAGTGTCTCCAGACCGGCGCGCCCTGCAAAACTGAATGTCGCACCCGCAACTGTCGCTTCCGCTGTGATCGGTGTCACGGCGCCTGAAACAAAACGCTCTGCATTCTCGGTCTGGGCCGTCATCTGGAAGGGCTGACCGTTCATCCGTCCCGACGCTACCAGTTCGGCAGCGCCTGCAAAACTGGGCAAACGCAACGCGGCCTCCAGTCCTGCAACGCGCAGATCTGTGCCAGATTGCCGATCCTCAAACCGCAGATTACCACCAATAATACGCGCCTCGGAAAGAGAAAAGCTGCGCTGTTGCCGCGGGGCTGGCGCGTCGCTGGTGCTCGTGTCCCTCGACACGGTTCCAGAGGTGCCGTTGCTGTCAGTCTGCGTCAGTGTCCAGTTCGTGCGGCCCTGCGCATCGCGGATAAGGTGCAACTGGGGGTCGCGCAGCACAACGCGCTCGACGACAATATCACCCCGGATCAGCGCCATAACATCGAGGCCGAAATCCATTTCAGCCGCGGATAACATCGGTTCGCCCTCTGCCCAATCGGGGTTGCCAATCTGGATGGCTTGCGCGGTCGCCCCGATGACAGGGTAAAAACTGGCCTTCACATCTCCACCAAAATGCAGGCTACGGCCTGTGGCAGTCTGGAACTGTTGCGCAGCAATATTTGCAATCCGGTCCGCAGGCATCACGAGGGCCGCAGCACCGAACAAGACTGAAAGACCAATGATCATGGCGACAAAAGCTTTGAGCAAACGCATAAACCCCTCCTGCACCCCGCGCTACACACCAATTTTTCAGAGTCTATCCTTGCCCTAATCGCATGTCTTGGCCAAAATCTGTCTGTTGCGTTTTCTGCGCGACATTGTGACTTTCGCAAGCGCATCATATGTGTCGAGATGCGCCGGGTTTCAGGGCAAGGCCTTGCACTGCGCCATGCCATGTGAAAGAGGAAGGCTGGTTTCAGGAGATCTGCCCATGTCCCGTATTGTCACGCGCTTCGCCCCGTCCCCGACAGGATATCTGCATATCGGGAATCTGCGTACTGCGCTGTTCAATTACCTGATTGCGCGAAAATCAGGTGGCGAGTTTGTTCTGCGGCTGGATGACACGGACGCCGAACGCTCGAAGCAGGAATATATCGACGCCATTCAGCATGATCTGGAGTGGCTGGGCCTTACATGGGACAGGATCGAGCAGCAGTCAAAACGACTGGATCGCTACAATGACGCGGCAGAACGGTTGCGCGCCGATGGCCGCTT
>SLAT01000195.1 GCA_007126715.1 Roseinatronobacter sp. | reverse complement strand
GGTGGTGCTGGTGGGCCATGTCACCAAGGAAGGCCAGATTGCCGGGCCGCGCGTGGTCGAACATATGGTCGATACGGTCCTGTATTTCGAAGGCGAGCGCGGACACCAGTTTCGTATTTTGCGCGCGGTGAAGAATCGCTTTGGCCCGGCAGATGAAATCGGCGTGTTTGAAATGACCGGCGCAGGTCTGGCCGAAGTTTCCAATCCCTCGGCCCTGTTTCTATCCGAGCGCGGGACCCCTGCCCCCGGTTCGGTCGTATTTGCCGGCATCGAGGGGACGCGCCCGATGCTGACCGAAATTCAGGCACTGGTCGCCCCTTCGACACTTGGCACCCCGCGCCGGACAGTTGTAGGGCTGGATTCCGCACGGCTGTCTACCATTCTTGCCGTTCTTGAGGCGCGTTGCGGTATTCCCTTTGCGGGGATGGATGTATTCATGAATGTTGCCGGTGGCATTCGTGTCCATGAACCCGCCGCTGATCTGGCAATCGCTTGCGCGCTTCTCTCTGCGCGCGAAGATATCGCTCTGCCCGCTGAAACTGTGATTTTTGGCGAAATTAGCCTGTCTGGAGCGCTAAGACCTGTCAGTCAGACCGAAAACAGGTTGAAAGAAGCGCAAAAACTTGGTTTCTGCGAAGCGATTGCACCCCGGCTGCTGAAACCTGCCGCGATCCCGGGAATTGTTTTGAAAGAAATGCCCGATCTGGCAGAAGTGGTCGGGCAGGTTTTTGGCGCTGGTTGAGTATGGCGCATGATATAGGAGACGGGCATGGAAGGCTTTAACATCGTTGATGCCGGCGTTGCGGTGGTCATCATCGTGTCAGGCATTCTGGCGTATTCGCGTGGCTTCATGCGCGAGACGCTTGCGATTCTTGGCTGGGTCGCAGCAGCAGTTCTGGCCTTCATCTTTGCCCCGGCGGTTCAGCCATTGGTGCGCGAAATTCCCTATCTTGGCAGCTTTCTTGGCGATAGCTGCGAATTGACGGTGATTGCCTCTTTCGCGGTGGTCTTTGCGGTGGTGCTGGTCGTTGCTGCACTCTTCACCCCGCTGTTTTCATCATTCGTGCGCAATTCAGCGATTGGAGGCTTGGATCAGGGCGCAGGTTTCCTGTTCGGGATCGCACGGGGCATATTGCTGGTGGCAATTGCTTTGCTGGTCTTTGATCGCGCCGTTCCGCAAGGCTCGGTCGAAATGGTCGAGCAATCGCGTTCCGCTTCTGTATTTGCCCAGCTTTCAGGCAATCTGAACGAAGCAGTTCCAGAAGATGCGCCAAACTGGCTTGTGCAAAAATATGAGGAGTTGGTGTCGAATTGTCGTTGATGTGACACGTTCAGCGCGTGACAGTGCTGAACAGATGCGTTACAGCGTCGCAATCTGCCAACGACATGCGAGTGACCCATGCTCAGCCATCCGTTCGATGACGACAAGCTGCGTGAAGAATGCGGCGTTTTTGGGTGTATCGGGGTCGAGGATGCGGCGAATTTCGTAGCCCTTGGACTACATGCCCTTCAGCATCGCGGCCAGGAAGCGGGCGGGATTATTACGCATCATCCTGAAACCGGCTTTCATTCTGCCCATAGGTTCGGGCTGGTGCGCGACAACTTCACCAAGACAAGCGTGATCGAGTCGCTGCCCGGCTCTATCGGGATCGGGCATGTGCGCTATTCCACCGCCGGTTCCAAGGGGGCCACGCAGATCCGCGATGTGCAGCCCTTCTTTGGCGAATTCGCGATGGGCGGGGCCGCGCTGGCGCATAATGGCAATATTACCAATGCCGATTCGATCCGGCGGGAATTGATCGAGCGCGGGTCAATTTTCCAGTCCAGTTCAGACAGTGAATGCCTGATCCATCTGATGGCGCGGTCGTTTCAGAAAACTATCCCCGAACGGATGAAAGACGCGCTGCGCCGTGCTGAAGGGGCGTTTTCCATCGTGGCGATGACGCGCACCAAATTGATCGGCGTGCGCGACCCTCTGGGCGTGCGCCCGCTGGTGCTGGGACGCTTGCATCAGGGCTGGGTTCTGGCATCCGAGACTTGCGCTTTGGACATTATCGGCGCCGATTTCGAGCGCGAGATTGCGCCGGGCGAGATGGTTGTTATCAGCGAAAAAGGCGTTGAAAGTGTTCAACCCTTTGCCGCGCAGAAATCGCGCTTTTGCATCTTCGAGCATGTCTATTTCTCGCGCCCAGACAGCTTTTTCGGCGGCCGCTCTGTTTATGAAACCCGCCGCCAGATTGGTGTGGAACTTGCCCGCGAAGCCCCTGTCGAGGCCGATCTGGTTTGCCCTATCCCTGACAGCGGTACACCTGCCGCGATTGGGTTCAGTCAGGAATTGGGTATTCCCTTTGCACTGGGGATTACCCGCAACCAATACATGGGCCGTACCTTTATCGAGCCGTCACAAGCGATCCGGTCTATGGGTGTGCGTCTGAAGCTGAACGTGAACCGTGCGCTGATCCGTGGCAAGCGGATCATTCTGGTAGATGATTCGGTTGTGCGCGGCACGACCAGTCAGAAGATCAAGGAAATGATCCTTGAGGCGGGCGCGGCGGAAGTGCATTTCCGCATCGCCTCGCCCCCGACAGCTTGGCCGTGCTTCTACGGGGTCGACACGCCAGAGCGCGAGAATTTGCTGGCTGCGAATATGTCCGAAGATGAAATGCGCGACCATATCGGGGTGGACAGTCTGAAATTCGTCACGCTTGACGGGTTATATCGCGCAGCGGGTGAAGCAGGGGGCCGCGATAAGAGCTGCCCGCAATATTGCGATGCCTGCTTCTCGGGGGAATACCCTGTCGCGCCGCATGACATGATCGAGCGCGGCTTTACCCCCAAACAAGCGGCGGAATGAACGCAAGCGTTACCTTCCGCCCGCATCACTTCCTGTGCGCATTAGGGTTTCAGGGCAAAGGATACTCTGACGCCTTTACCACCAATATGGCCGGGATCGTGAGCCTGCTCCGCGCGCCGGATGGCGGCGCTGTAGGTATAACAGTCACATATCAGGCCGATAGCATCTGTGCCCCCTGCCCCCACAAGCGCGGAGTGTCTTGTGACAAAGCGGCCAGGATTGCGGCACTCGATAAACGCCATGCGCAGGCATTGTCGCTGGCGGATGGGGACAGCGTGACATGGGCCGAAGCTCAGGCGCGGATCGTAGAGCGCGTGGCGCCGGGTTCGCTCGCGCAGCTTTGCGAGGGTTGCCAATGGCTGGAACTTGGGCTCTGTGAAGCAGCATTATCAGCCTTGCACACACGCCACACAGAAAAAGGGCGGGGATAATCCCCGCCCTTTAATGTCTTCTTAACCATGTGTGGTGTTCAGCCAAGGCGCGATTTCAACGCGGCGAATGCACCTGTGATGATCAGCGCAGCGGCTGCCGCCTTGACGAAGGCACCCAGAACAAACGGCAGCGCGCCAGCAGCAATAGCGCCGTTCATATCAAGCGGTGTGATCGTCCAGAGCCACAGAACACCGGGAACGAACAGCAACAGGCCGGGAACCAGCGCGGCCCCAAACAGCCGCAGGAAACCGCGGTTCAGACCACGTTCGACCATCAGCCCTGTCAGCCATGCCATCGCAACAAAACCAATCAGGAAACCACCAGTCGGCCCGGCAAGATAAACGGCGCCTGCAGCGCCGCCCGCAAATACAGGAAAGCCCATCGCACCCTGCGCCAGATATACAATCAGCGTCGCCCCGGCGAGCCTTGCACCATAGGTCAGCCCGATCAGCGAAATCGCCAAGGTCTGCAATGTCATCGGCACAGGAAACATCGGCACGCTTACTTGCGCGGACATGCCCACCAGAACAGAGCCGAAAAGAACCATCGCCACTTTACGCAGGATCGTGTCATTGCCACCAAGCGCTGTGACCAAGGGAGTAGAGTGAGCCATTTAGGACACCTTTTGTTGAAGCAAGTTTGACATGTTATGCGACAGCAGGGCCTTCGTGGCAAGAGTGTGCAGCAATGAGGGTCAGGGTGTTTTGCAGCTCTTGCCCGGTCACGCCCCCTTTTACTTGCGCTTGCGCGCCGAAACCGCTATTGGCCAGCAACCTTCCGCCATATTTGGAACCGGTGCAGCTCTCGTAGGCAGGGGTGGAAGGTATGAGCCTGTCTTTTGAAATGCACCCATGACACAGATTGGAGATCGCATGCCGCTATACGAGCATGTCATGATCGCGCGTCAGGACCTGTCGAACACACAGGCCGAAGCGTTGATCGAACATTTTG
>SLAT01000159.1 GCA_007126715.1 Roseinatronobacter sp. | reverse complement strand
CGCCCCGCTACAAACACTTCAGGAAATAAATTGGGAGAAACACGCTGATGAAGGTGCTCGTGCCAGTCAAGCGCGTGATCGACTATAACGTGAAAGTCCGCGTCAAGGCGGATGGCAGCGGGGTCGATCTGGCGAATGTCAAAATGTCGATGAACCCGTTTGACGAAATTGCCGTCGAGGAAGCGATCCGCCTGAAAGAAGCTGGCGTTGCTACGGAAATCGTAGCTGTTTCCATCGGTGTGAAACAGGCGCAGGAAACACTGCGCACTGCGCTGGCAATGGGTGCGGACCGCGCCATCGTGATCGTTGCCACAGATGATGTGCACACCGATATCGAACCGCTGGCCGTTGCAAAACTGCTCAAGGCCGTGATCGACGAAGAACAGCCCGGTTTGGTTCTGTGTGGCAAACAGGCCATTGATAATGACATGAATGCGACCGGGCAGATGCTGGGCGCATTGACTGGCTGGGCACAGGCGACTTTTGCCTCTGAGGTGAAGATCGAGGGTGAGCATGCCGTTGTCACGCGCGAAGTCGATGGCGGTTTGCAAACCATCAAGGTCAAACTGCCCGCTATTATCAGCGTTGACCTGCGCCTGAACGAGCCGCGCTATGCCTCGCTGCCGAACATCATGAAGGCCAAGAAAAAGCCGCTCGACGAAAAGACGCCAGCCGATTACGGCGTTGATATCAGCCCGCGGCTTAGCGTGGTCAAGACCACCGAGCCTGCCGCACGTGCGGCAGGTGTGAAAGTGGCCTCGGTTGATGAACTGGTGGCGAAACTCAAAGATGAAGCGGGGGTGATCTGATGGCGGTTCTTCTTCTGGCAGAAGTCACCGATGGCGCGCTGAATGTCGACGCGACATCGAAAGCAGTGACCGCAGCGAAAGCCCTTGGCGATGTAACGGTGCTCTGCGCAGGCGCATCGGCGTCCGAGGCCGCGGCAAATGCGGCCAAGATTGACGGCGTGGCAAGAGTGCTCTGCGCTGAGGATGCCTCGCTTGGCCATCGTCTGGCAGAACCCACCGCGGCGCTGATCGTGTCGCTTGCGGGTGATTACAGCCATATCGTGGCCCCGGCCACGACCGATGCGAAAAACATCCTGCCGCGTGTTGCAGCATTGCTGGATGTGATGATCCTGTCGGATGTGTCGGGCGTGGTCGACGCAGACACATTCGAGCGGCCGATCTATGCAGGCAACGCGATCCAGACAGTCAAATCCTCTGATACGACCAAGGTCATCTCCTTCCGCACCTCCAGCTTCGAGGCTGCGGGTCAGGGCGGATCGGCAAGCGTTGAAGCGATCAGCGCGGCCCCGAACCCCGGCCTGTCGGATTGGGTCGAGGACAAGGTCGCCGCCAGCGACCGGCCCGAACTGACTTCGGCCAAGGTTGTTGTGTCGGGAGGGCGTGGTGTCGGGTCCGAAGATGATTTCAAGATCATCGAAGGGCTGGCCGACAAGCTGGGTGCGGCTGTCGGTGCATCGCGTGCGGCGGTCGATTCGGGCTATGCGCCCAATGACTGGCAAGTGGGCCAGACCGGCAAGGTCGTGGCACCGGACCTGTATATTGCAGTGGGCATTTCCGGCGCGATCCAGCATCTTGCCGGGATGAAAGACAGCAAGATCATCGTCGCGATCAACAAGGATGAAGAGGCACCGATCTTCCAGGTGGCGGATTACGGGCTGGTGGGCGATCTGTTCACACTGGTGCCGGAACTAACCGAAAAACTCTGAGGGGATTGTCCCGCCAGGTCAGGGCCGCCCCTAAACGGGCGGCCTTTTTTATGCGCGGCGCGAATACTCGGATGTTGGGTGCCTAGCCCGTATCTCCAAAGCGCGCCTTCCAGCTTGGCACTTGATCACCGGGCATCGCATCTGCCTCGTACACGCCACGTGCAATCGCGCGCGCCAAACAGGTTGCCGCTGCATGGCCGATCTCAAGCAGCGCGGGCGCATCCACCGCTGAACGTCCCGCGGTGGATACGGCAAAAACCAGATCACCGTCAAACAGCGTATGCGACGGCACAATCGCCCGCGCAATCCCGTCATGCGCAGCAATTGCCATACGGGTCAGTTGTGCCTGATCCAGCGCCGCGTCGGTGGCAACAATCGCAATCGTCGTCGCCTCTCGGTTCAGTTTTGTAAGCGGTGTCTTAGCGGCATGCCCGGTTCCCAAGCCGCCGAACTCTGCGTCGTGCTCGAACGGCGCGGCCCAGAATTCCGGCCCCTGCCCCATCGTCACACAGCCGACCGAATTCACAGCAACCAGTGCACCCACAGTTATGCCCGAAGCCAGCACCCAGGACGCCGAGCCAATCCCGCCCTTGAACCGGGCGGTTGTAGCGCCAAACCCCGCCCCCGCACTTCCCAGCGCAAAATCAGGGGCAGCCGCATCCAGCGCGGTGCGGCCCAATCCCGCATAGGGGTTTTGCGCCCAGTCCTTGTCACCGCCATTGCCCAGATCAAACAGGATCGCCGCCGGAACAATCGGCACGCGCACCTCGCCTACCGCAAAGCCACGCCCCATCTTGCGCAATCCGTCCATCACGCCAGATGCCGCGTCCAACCCAAAAGCCGAGCCGCCAGCGAGGACAAAAGCATCCACCGTTTGAACCAGCCGGTCAGGCGCAAGCAACTCTGTCTCGCGCGTGCCCGGTGCACCCCCCATAATATGCACACCTGCGCGCAAAGGGGTATCTGCGCAAAGAACAGTGACCCCGCTGCGCAGCGCGCGATCATGGCAATGACCGACACGCAGCCCGGCGACATCCGTTATCAGGTTGCGCGGTCCCGGTGCCTCAGTCATGCAGCGCCTTTCATGAGCTTTCCACGTGCTGCCAGAAAGCCAGCAGGTCACCCGCAGTGCAGCTTCCTGTGTCGCCAAGCATAAGGTAGTGCACATCCGCCCCCACCATCGCAGCCAAGCGCCAGACATATTGCGCCCGCCTTCCGGTTTCACCCAACTCATCGAACACATCTTGCGTTGCATCCGCCGCCGAGGCGAGCGCGACAGTCAGTTCCAGCGCAGGCGCTTCAGGCCATTTCGACGCCAGCTTATATGGCACCCTGTCCAGAGCTTGCGTAGGATCGCAAATGGCCAGTGCCGTAATTTCGATCATCGAATCCAACCGCTGCACAGTCATGACACAGAGGCATTCTTCTTGTCGCGCAAAACGATAGCGCGGATGACAACGCTCAAATGCATCAGACACACCGCTCACTGCCCAAGGATGAGTGCTCCATAGGTAACACCTGTATAGTGTTAACGTGCGAAGTTATGCGGCGCAACGGCCCATAGGGTGACCGATTGCGTCACAACCGTGCCAGTTTTCGAAAAATTCCTGACGATTCCAATTGTGAAATCTGTCCCAAGATGGGAAAAAGCGCCCCGAAGATATAGGTAACGGGTCGGCATAACACGACCCTGACATGTTCAATCAAAGGAGCCCGACCCCAAAGATGGCGGATCATTCGGACCCCAATGCGCCGTGGAAATCTGTTTCCGGTATCGGCACGTCAGCCATAACAGCACTTCTATTTGTGTTTTTCCTGCAATATCTGCCCGGCGTCGCTGCTGGTGATCCGGTGCGCTGGGTGATCCCTTGGATACCCAGTCTTGATGTCAATCTGACATTCTGGATCGACGGCCTTAGCCTGATGTTCGCGCTGCTGATCACCGGCATTGGTGCGATGGTCATGCTCTACGCCGCGAAATATCTTGCCGGTCATCCGCAATATGACCGCTTTGCGCTGTATCTGTTCAGTTTCATGCTGTCGATGCTGGGGCTGGTGCTGGCCGATAACCTGATTGCGCTCTTCGTGTTCTGGGAATTGACGACCTTTACATCCTATCTGTTGATCGGCTTCTCGCATACCGACCCGAAATCACGCCGCAATGCGCTACAGGCGCTTTTGCTGACAGCGGCAGGCGGGCTTGCGCTGCTGGCTGGCTTCATCATGCTGGGCATCACGCAAGGCACGTTCGAGATGTCGCAGATCAACGCATCTGGCAGTCTGGTGGGGCAGGAATATTACACGCTGATCCTGTTCTTCGTGCTTGCCGGGGCCTTTACCAAATCGGCGCAAGTGCCGTTCCATTTCTGGTTGCCAAATGCGATGGCGGCGCCCACGCCTGTCTCGGCCTATCTGCACTCGGCCACGATGGTAAAGGCGGGTGTCTATCTGCTGGCGCGCACGCATCCGGCCCTGTCGGGCAGTGATCTCTGGATCTGGATTCTGTCGATCTTTGGGGCGGTTACAGCGGTTTTCGCTTCATTCATGGCGCTGCGCCAGACCGACCTGAAACAGACGCTGGCCTATACCACGCTAATGGCGCTTGGCACGCTGGTCATGTTCCTTGCAGGGTCCACGGGCTATGCGATCACAGCCGCCATGACATTCCTGCTGGTGCATTCGCTGTATAAGGCAGGTTTGTTTCTGACCATCGGCATTATTGACCACGGGACCGGCACGCGGGACGCGAATGTGCTGGGCGGACTGGCCAAGGCCATGCCGATCACGGCAGTCGCCGCCGCAATGGCGGGGCTGGCAATGGCGGGCATTCCACCCTTTCTGGGCTTTATCGCCAAGGAAGTTGCCTATGCGGGCGCGCTGGAAATGCGCCTTGTGATTTTTGTTGTACCCATGGCGCTGGTCGCGTTTGCGCTGATGTTCGCCGTGGCTGGCATTGTCGCTTACAAGCCGTTCTACGGTCCACAGGGGAAGTTGCCGCATAAGCCGCATGAAGGGCCGTGGCCCATGCTGCTTGGCCCCGTGGTTCTGGGTGTTCTGGGTCTGGCCTTTGGCCTGCTGCCGGGGCTGAGTGCCTATTACCTGATAGAGCCAGCCGTGGCCGCAGTCATGGGTGCGCCCGATACTGGCGGAAGGGTCAAACTCTGGGCCGGGTTCAACCTGCCCCTATTGCTAAGCCTCGTGACCTTTGCCTTGGGCTTTGTCATCTATCTCAAGCATCAGGCCCTGCGCGAGCGCCTTGCGCGGATCGAGGCGCGCGGCCCTGATCTGGATGCAGGCTGGGATGTGTTTCTCGACAAGTTCATGGCGCTGGCCAAGGGCCAGACCAAGCTGATCCAGACCGGGGTGTTGCGCCAGTATATGTTCGCAACTTTCGCTGTGTTCGCCGCAACTGTTCTGGTCACGCTGCTGACACGAAATGTGGGCGGGCTAAGCCTTGGCTTTGCAGGTCTTGGCTTCATGGAATGGGGTGTGGCCGCGCTGATCGTGGCAGGCACTGTGCTTGTACTGCTGACCTCGTCGCGCATTGTTGCGCTGGTTGCGCTTGGGGTGGTGGGCATCGGCGTGGCGCTGATCTTCATCATGTATTCGGCCCCCGATGTGGCAATCACGCAGTTGCTGGTCGAATTGCTGGTGGTGGTGCTGCTGGCGCTGGCCTTCCTGAAAATGCCAAATCTGGACCCGACAGGCGTGCAAAAGCACAGCTTTGCCAATGCCGCACTGGCGACCACGATCGGGGTGCTGACAACGATCGTGCTGTTGCTGGTGGTTGACCAGCCCTTCGACCGGCGCCTGACAGAGTTCTTCGAGGCCGCAAGCTGGACCGAGGCCTTCGGGCGCAACATCGTCAATGTCATTCTTGTGGACTTCCGCACGCTTGATACCTTCGGCGAGATTGCGGTTGTCATCATTGCCGCGCTCGGGGCCTTTGTGCTGCTGAAAGGGGCCGCAAAAGCCCGCGCCGCAAAAGGAGAGAAGGAATGAATTCCATAATCTTCACAGCTGCCGCACGTCTGCTGGTGGCGCTTTTGTTCGTGTTCTCACTCTTCATGCTGCTGCGTGGGCACCACCTGCCCGGTGGCGGCTTTATCGGTGGGCTGATCGGGGCTGTGGCCTTTATCGTCTATTCACTGGCCGCTGGCCCCGCCGAGGCCCGTCTGGCACTGCGCATCTCGCCCGAGGTGATCGCCATGGTCGGGCTTGGCATCGCCCTGCTTGCAGGCATGTTTTCGTTCTTCATGGGCGATCCGTTCTTTACCGGCCAATGGTACTGGGTTGGCGGCGACAGCTACGAGACGTCTGTCTTCTCGATCAACACGGTGCTGGTGTTTGATATCGGGGTCTATCTGGTGGTTTTGGGCGGCATCCTGTCGCTGACCTACGCTTTCGAGGAGGAGACCTGAGATGGAAGCCCTCACTGCTATCGTAATCGGCGTGCTGACGGCCGCTTCGGTCTATCTGATGCTGGCGCGTAATTTCATGCGCTTTCTGTTCGGTCTGATCCTGCTCTCGAACGCGGTCAACCTGACGATCTTTGCATCCGGCCGCATGACCAAGGGGGCACCGGCGCTGGTGCCATATGGCGAAGATGCACCCTTGGGCGTGGTGGGCAATGCCCTGCCCCAAGCACTTGTGCTGACAGCCATCGTGATCGGGTTTGGCCTGCTGGCCTTTACGCTTGCCCTGGCATTTGAAGGGTATCGACGCATGAACACAGTCGATACCGACGAGATGCGATTTGCAGAACCCAAGGAGGAAGTGACGAAATGAGTTGGGTTCTGGTAATGCCCATCGCCGTGCCCTTTGCCACGGCGGTGGTTGCCTATCTTGCGCGTAACTACCCGGCAGGACGCTGGATTTCTCTAGCCGGGTCTGCCTTGTCGCTGGTTGTGTCTGCCGTGCTGATGGTCGCTGTGCTGAATGAAGGCGTGGTCGCGGCGCAAATGTCGAACTGGAACGCGCCTTTCGGGATTACGCTGGTCGCTGATTACCTGAGCGCGGTCATGGTTGTCATTACGGCCATCACCGGGCTTGCCACGGCAATCTACGCCCTTGGGGAAATTCCCGAGGAAACGGAATCGCTGGGCTTCTACGCGCTGTTTCAGGTTTTGATCGCAGGCGTGACAGGTGCGTTCCTGACGGGCGACTTGTTCAACCTCTATGTCTGGTTCGAGGTGATGCTGATCGCGTCCTTCTCGCTGCTGGTGATCGGGGGCGGCAAGGAACGGCTGGATGCGGGCATCAAATATGTCGCGCTGAACCTTGTCTCGACGCTGGTTTTCCTGTCGGGCATCGGGCTTTTGTATGGGGTGACCGGCACCTTGAACATGGCCGATCTGCGCGAGGCTGTCGCCAATGCCGAAAATCAGGGGCTGATCACAGTGATCGCCATGATGTTCATGGTCGGGTTCGGGGTCAAGGCGGCGGTGTTTCCATTGTTCTTCTGGCTGCCGGCGTCCTACCACACGCCTTATTTCACAATCTCGGCAGTATTCGCCGGGTTGCTGACCAAGGTCGGCGTCTATGCCCTGATGCGCATGTTCACGCTGGTTTTTGTGGGCGATGTGGGGTTCACGCATGAAATCCTGATCTGGGTGTCGCTGCTGACAATGTTCACCGGCGTTATCGGCGCGGCCGCGCAGTCTGACTTTCGCAAGATCCTGTCCTTCCACATCATCAGCCAGATTGGCTATATGACGCTGGGGCTGGCGCTGTTCACGCCGCTGGCGCTGATGGGGGGCGTGTTCTATCTTGTGCACCACATCATCGTGAAGGCAAACCTGTTCTTTGTCGCGGGTCTGGCCAAGCAATATGCGGGCAGCACGGATCTGAACCGGATCGGGGGGCTGTATAAATCCGCGCCCCTACTGGCGGCATTGTTCATCATACCGGCCTTTTCACTTGCAGGTTTCCCGCCCTTGTCGGGCTTCTGGGCGAAATACCTGATCGTCAAGGCCGCACTGGAAATAGACGCGTGGTTCATCGCCTTTGTATCGCTTCTGGTCGGGTTGCTGACGATCTTCTCCATGACGAAAATCTGGGGCATGGCGTTTTGGAAGCCCCATCCAGATGGGATCGATCCGACACCGGACCGCGCGCCTGCGCGCGTAACCCGCGCCATGATGATCCCAATTATCGGCCTTGCGTCCATGACCATCGTGATCGGCTTCTACCCCGAGCCCTTTGTACAATTCGCGCGCACAGCCGCCGAGCAGTTGCTGGATCCGACCGATTATGTCACCACTGTTCTGGGGGTGCAGCCATGAACGGGCTTCTACTCAATCTGCTGCTGGCCTTTGCATGGGCCGCCATGACGGGCGATTTCAGCTTCATATCCTTCGCCACGGGCGCTGTACTGGGCTTTTTCGCGCTGTGGATATCGCAACCGCTGACAGGTATCGACGCGATGTATTTCAAGCGCTTCTGGCGCTCGGTCTATCTGGCGCTGTTCTTCATCTGGGAATTGCTGCTGTCGTCGGTCAAGGTTGCATGGGATGTGATTCGCCCAGTGCCCCAGAACAAACCGGCATTGATCGAAGTGCCTCTGACGGTGAAATCGGATTTTGAAATCCTGCTGCTGACCAACCTGATCTCGTTGACGCCCGGCACCTTGAGTGTCGATGTCACCGAGGATCGCGAAACGCTGATCGTACATGCGATGTTCGGCGATGATGCCGAAGAAATCACACGCGACATCAAGTCCGGGTTCGAACGGCTGATTATGGGAGTATTCGAGAAATGACAGGTTCTGCCTTTCTCAACTTCGCCGCGCAACTGTCCTTGTTGCTGATCTTGCTGGGCATGGCGGTTGCTTTTGTGCGGCTGGCTAAAGGGCCGTCATTGGCCGACCGTGTGGTGGCGCTGGATATGATGACGGTCACCATCATTTCGTTTTGTGGCGTCTATGCCGTGTTTATGGACGAGCCGTCATTCCTGGATGTCGCCATCGTTCTGGCGCTCGTCGGCTTTCTGGCGACGGTCGCGCTTGCGCGCTATGCCGAACGCCGCTTTGATCTGGACGAGAACGCGCAAGAACATGTTCAGCGAGAGGAGCAGGACACATGATTGATGTTATTGTTGGCCTGTTCCTGATAGCTGGCGCCGCATTCGTGCTCATTGCAGCCATCGGGATCGTGCGCCTGCCCGACCTACTGACCCGGATGCATGCCTCGACCAAGGCAGGCACGTTGGGCGCACTGCTTGTGCTGGTGGGCCTCGCATTTCATGAAGGCTCCGGCGAGGTGCTCAGCAAAGTTGTGGCAACATCTCTGTTTTTGCTACTCACCGCTCCAATTGCCGCGCATATGATCGGGCGCGCCCATGCGCGGGTTATGCGCAAACTCAAGGCAAGCGAGCAGAAAGACAGCTAAGCAACCCTGCCTCAGGCGGCGGGGCGCGCATCATCTTGTGTATGGGGGCCGGTATTGCGCATCTCATGCAGCGTCTTGAAATGCGCCAGCTCTGCCTGCGTCCAGGCGGATATGTCCCATGTCTTGGCGCAGCGCCTTAAAGCGGCCATCCGGGATGAGGCCTCTTCCCTGTCCATGGCCAAGGCTTGATCCAACGCCGCATCCATCGACGCATTTGAGAATGGATTGACCGGGATAGCGCCATCCAGCAAAACCGCACAGCCCGCGAATTCCGACAGTATCAGAACACCGGGCCGTGAGAGGTCTTGCGCGGCGCAGAGTTCGGAGGCGACAAGGTTCAGCCCATCCGCAAGCGGTGTAATTGAAGCGATATCCGCCGCCGCGTAATATGCCACCAACTGCGCCAACGGGATCGCCTGAGAGATCAGCGCGACTGGCTGCCATTCCAGACTGCCATAACTGCCGTTGATCCGGCCGGTCAGTGACTCAATCCGCTCTTGTATCTCGGCATAGGCGGTCATGTTTCGATTGGCACCCACTGAAACCAGCATCAGCCGGACCTTGCCATGCAGGTCCGGTCTACGCTCCAGCAGGCGCGCGAATGCTTCCAACTGTTCGATATTGCCTTTGGTGTAGTCTGTACGCGACACGGACAGGATCAGCTTGCAATCCCCCATTTCCTGACGGATCGACGCGTATCTCTCACGCACTTCGGGGGCCTTGGAGAGGTGTTCGATATAGTCGAAATTAACTCCGACAGGTCGCGTATGGATGCTGATCTGGTTTCCGAAATGCTCTAGCGTCAGGGGCATACGGCGATCGTTCAGCGCGCCGCCTGCTGCGGCAAGTGTGGTGGGCGTTGCGCAGTCCTCGATCAGTTGCGCGCCTGTCAGGCTGCGCACAACTGCCGTGAAATTCTGCGCATATCTGGGAATGTGAAACCCAACAGAATCGCAGGCCAGCAAACTGTCTATAATCTCGCCCCGCCATGGCAGAACATTGAACATATCTGGCCCGGGAAAGGGCGTATGATGGAAAAAACAGATTGTGGCATTCGGCTTCAACTGACGTAGATAGCCGGGAACCAGCCACAGATTGTAATCGTGAATCCAGATCACGGCATCATCAGTTGCCTGCTCTGCGGCAGCCTCGGCAAAGGCCCAGTTCACAGAACGAAACGCCGGCCAGTCAACAGGATCGTAATTATACCGCTCCTTGAACCCGTGCAGGATCGGCCAGAATGCCACTTTCGATGTGACATGATAAAAGCTGCTGACCTGTTCGGATGTCAAAGGCAGACGGCTGACATCATAAGTGCCGTAACTGTCTGTAATTTCGATCACCGGGTCGAAACCGGGGGCCGATGTGTCTTCTGCCTCTTTCCAGGCAACCCAGGCACCGCGCTTCGCTTTACCAAGAAACCCCTTAAGCGTCGGTACAATACCATTCGGGCTGGAATGTTCGCGGTATTCCACCCCTGCGTCTGTTACGACTTCTTCATAGGGTTGACGATGATACACAATGACAAGGTCAGATTTCATGTCCACTCCTCGGGGATTTTCGGAAAAAGCGCATGTTCGCGAATGGCCTCCAGGATCCCACCGGCACCAGGCGCGCGGCAGTGATACGCCAATGGCAAGTCGCGGGTCGCGTCCAGCAATTCCCGCTCTGCGCCACCAACAACCGCGCCATGCAGGCCAGTCTGAAACATGGACAGATCATTCAACGTGTCACCCGCGACCAGAACCCGCGCCCGCGGCAGTTTCAGATGATCAATCAGCCGCAAGAGTGATGGCCCCTTGCTGACACCTTTGGGCAAAATGTCGACAAAACAACCATGCGAGATCAGGACATCCACCTCTATCCCGTCCAGTACCTGCAAGGCGGCTGCGTCAAATCGTTCATCATATTGATAAGACAGGCGATGACGAAACGAAGTGGGTTGCATCCATAATCCGCGCACCCCCGCAAGCCGTGTGCGCACCAGTTCGGCCATCCCATGCCAACGTCGCACGATCGGCGCTTCCAATGACGGGATCGGCTGCACCGTGCCCGCGTCGAAGCGGGCAATCGTTGTGCCCACATCGCCAATTACGTATTCGGGTGCCGGCACTGCGCCATCTGCGCAAAGCTGCCCAATGAAGTCGGGGTCACGTCCACTGACAAAGACAAGACGCACTGCGGGATAATGGTTTTGCAACCAGTCATAAAGCTGACGCCGATGCTCAGCACTGCCACCCAGAAAAGTTCCATCCAGGTCTGTGGCGAGAACCATTTCGCATTCGGCCGCGAGTTTGGAGAATTCGTGCACAGTTTGCATGAGTAACAGCTAGAGGACGTGCGCGCATTGACCAAGTCACAGGCGCGATAACTCTGCAAAAAACCCAAAAACAGAAAAACCGCCCAAATTTTGGGCGGTCTGATGTCATTTTATACGCAATGCGTAAAGGATCTGGTGTCAGGCCAGCGCGATGTTGCTCGCGGACTCGCGGCCATCACGGCTTTTTTCCAGATCAAAAGTTACTTTCTGACCGTCGTCCAGACCGCGTAGGCCAGCGCGCTCTACTGCGGAAATGTGAACAAACACGTCCTTTGATCCGCCTTCAGGCTGGATAAAGCCGTAACCCTTGGTGGCGTTAAACCATTTCACTGTGCCATTGGCCATGTGAACACTCCTGTCAATATGCTGCCCACACTATGCGGCAGCCCGGCTCAGTCAGTGCAAGATCGAAGTGACTGCGGCCTCAGACGGAGAACAGTGGTCGATAGTGGTAACGTCGCAGTCAAAAAATACTCGTTTTCTTGCGAATTTGCAAGAGGCAACGCAGGTCACAGCCTTGAAATCCGATAGGCCATATCCAGCATACGACACGAAAACCCCCACTCGTTATCGTACCATCCCATGACACGCAGCATCCCAGCAGCTGTCATCTGCGTTTCGGGCAAGGCCATCACAATACTTTCCGAACGGGCGCGCAGGTCTGTAGAAACCAAAGGCTTGTCAGTCCAGCCGATCACACCGCCAGCTTCGCGCAATGCGAGATTAATCGCATCAACACTTGCCGGTTTTGACAGGGTCACACATAGATCAACCGCCGAAACCGAGGCCGTCGGAACACGAATTGCAGCGCCAAGCAGGCGCCCGTTCAATTCCGGCAAGACGCGTTCGACAAGGCGTTGCGCGCTTGTCGTCGTCGGCACCATGGACAAGGCCGCAGCCCGCGAGCGCGCGGGGTCGCCACGTGGCGCATCCACTGTCGGCTGGCTACCGGTATAGCAATGCACAGTTGTCATGAACCCAGTTTCAATACCCCAGATATCATTCAGCAAGCGCGCAAGGGGCGCGAGCGCATTGGTTGTGCAGGACGCATTCGAGATAAGCCTTTGCCCGGCATCAAGCAGATGCTCGTTCGCGCCAATGACCAGGGTTGTTTCGGCGGCGTCGGACGGACCCGAAATCAACACACGATCAGCACCTGCACGCAATCCGCGGCGGGCAACTTCAGTGCGATCCGCGCGTCCGGTACATTCCATGACCAGGTCAATGTCGGACAGGTCCAGTTCCGAAAGATCTGCCGCATGTGTCAGCCGTAGACTGTGGCCTGCCACGTTCAGACTGTTTTGCCCGAGTTCAACCGTTCCCCGAAATGGACCAAATACACTGTCAAATTCAAACAAATAGGCGCAGTCTTCGGGGCTGGCGATATCATTTATCGCTACGATCTCCAACTCTGGCCAGCCACCCTGCAACCAAGCACGCAGGACAGTCCGTCCGATCCGGCCGAACCCGTTGATTGCCACGCGATGCATGATCTTCCCCCCTGCGCCGATCCGTACATGCACATGGACCGATTTCCCCAGCATCCGCAAGGTCTTGCGCCACAATACCTTACTTATAGATGAAAAGCTGAGCTTTTTAGTTGGTATTTACATTTCCGAGTAATTTAATCATATTTATCAAACCGAGCCAGCGAATCAGCCAGCGTGACGCGACATATAATCAACGGAGCCACAATATGAACGCCATGACTTCGCCCTCACGCATTCAGCCATTCCCCGCAACTCCGCCAGTTCACGACGCATATAACCTGACGAAAGGTGGCGGCCATGCGCAGATACTTCTTGATGGAAAGATATATCAGTTGCGCATCACACGCGCCGGCAAGCTTATCCTCACCAAGTAAACCATAAGGGGCGCAACGGTTTTTCGGCCGGATACCCCATCAACCGGCGCGGGCATTGCACGACGAAGTGCCGCATCGAGTCTGGGAATACCCCTTTCGTAAAATTCCGTCTCGCGCCGGGCAAAACCATCCAGCAACCGAACCATGCAAGATTTGGACCAGACTTCTTGCGTGATCGGTTGTGGTGACATGGCGCATTATTCTCGCAGGCCCACGACATCAGTGCTGTCAACAAGATGCCCGCCCTCCAGCACAAGAAAGACCTGTCCGGCATCGCTGCGCGCCTCCAGAATGCGCGAATAGCCTAGCACTGGCGCTGCGACAACTTTCTCACCAGCCCGGAAACCTTCTATCTCGAAACTATAGTAGCCAGTCCGCGGCCCTCCTTCGCTCTGATGCGGAGCCTCAAAAATGATCTCGCGCGAGCTTGGAGACACCGCATAGCGCGAAACCTCTCGGCCGTCTGCGCCACGTAGCACCAATTCCGCACGATCTGAGCCTTGCATATCAGGCGAGACCAGTCGCAGGGGCGATCCGTCAACAAATTGCGGTGCAGACGACAAAGCATCGCGCCCAACCCAATTGGCCAGTTCCGCCAAGCCAAGCCTGGATGTAAGCTGTGCCAAAAGGTCATTGGTTTTGACCTGCTGCTCCACACCTGAAAAGGTTGCGAGTTGAACCGCAAAATCAGAAGCCTCGATCGGCTCCAGCGGATTCTGATTCTGGATTTGAGCAGTCAGCATGCGCAAGAAAGTCTGAAAATCACTCGAAATCTCTGAATTCTGCGACCTTGCGCTAGCAATCCCGCCTGTCTCTGCCCGGCCCGCAAAAGCAGGGTTTATATTCATATCCATCAAATACTACTTTCCTTTAATAACCAGACATCAGATCGGCCAGCCCGCACCAGCCCCGGAAGTGCACTCAACAGCATAGACCTACGATCCTGCCCAGTGTCAGACATGACCTGACCGGTCCAATCCGCTTGTAAAAAATAGGCGCAGCCAGAAACTGGGGCCGAAGGTTTTCCAAAATCAAATGCGAATATCCATACCATTTTCAGCGACACTGTAGTGAATCTGTTCCAACGGAGCTTCTTCAGACGCTTCATCTGGCAAATTGGCGATAGTGGACTCAAATGAATTCTGGTCTGCGGTCTGTTGATGAGAAAACGTCATATCGAGTTGCTGATATCCGATATCTGCCAAGGCCTTCTCAAAATCCGCCGAGAATTTGCGCATCAAATCAAGCGTTTCAAGCCGCTCCGCGCTAATGACAACCTGAACGCCCAACTCCGTCGGGTTCAGTGTTATCCGCACGCGCCCCAATTCAACCGGCGCAAGCTGTATCTGTAATGAACGTGTGGAAGAGTTGCGAATACCCTCTACAACTTGCGCCCGGACGACCGGACCCAGACGGTCCGCGACCGGGTTGCGTGCTTTTGCTGGGGCAGCATTGCCGATAGCCGCGTTAACCGATATGCGCAGCGCATCATCTCCGGTTGCGTCGGCAGGCACCATGACCGGCATATCGGCCACCAAAGCCCT
>SLAT01000032.1 GCA_007126715.1 Roseinatronobacter sp. | reverse complement strand
GACCATATGGGCCGCTTCCTGTCGATGGTGGTGGATTACAAGCACAAGATCGGCTTCAAGGGCGCGATCCTGATTGAACCAAAGCCGCAGGAACCCACCAAACACCAGTATGATTACGATGTGGCAACAGTGTTTGGCTTTTTGCAACGCTTCGGTTTGGAAAAGGAAGTGAAGGTCAATATCGAGCAGGGCCATGCCATTCTTGCGGGGCATAGCTTCGAGCATGAAATCGCACTTGCGGCCAGCCTTGGTATTTTCGGCTCTATCGACATGAACCGAAACGACTATCAATCGGGATGGGATACCGACCAGTTCCCGAACAACACACCAGAGGTTGCGCTGGCCTATTATGAAATCCTGCGCGCGGGCGGCTTTACCACGGGCGGCACGAATTTCGACGCCAAACTGCGCCGCCAGTCACTGGATGCCGAAGATCTGATCCTTGCCCATGCGGGCGCAATGGATGTTTGTGCACGTGGGCTGAAAGCGGCTGCCGCCATGCTGGAAGATGGCAAGCTAGAGGCCGCGCGCGCGGCGCGCTACGCTGGCTGGGACACGCCAGAGGCCCAGGCCATGCTGCACAGCAATCTTGACCGCATCGCCGAGGATGTTCTGAACCACGACGTAAACCCCAATCCGCGCTCTGGCAGACAAGAGCGGCTTGAGAACCTTGTGAACCGCTACCTCTAACGCATCCGGAAACGGTGTGACCAGTGCCATGCCAGAATTGGGCAAATCGTGCGAAAGGGCCAGAACTGGCGCTTTCGCACCTTGATATCGAGCCTCTGGAAAATAGAGTTTGCCCGCCCGAATTCACTTTCAGATTGAAATGAAGCAAAATTGTTCGAAGGCGGCCCAAAGACATGATCAAAATTGTTGAAATACCTTTCGATAGCGAATAATCGATAAGGGCTGGAATAGGTCGACAGCTTAGTGCTTCCTGACAAGGCATAGCGTAAACCGCCGGCACTTGCCGGCCTCGACCGACAGGCTCTGATGCTCGATAAGACACTGCCCCCCCGCACCGCGCGTAGCTGGCTTACCACACTCGCGCGCTATCGTGACCCCGCGACTCATCGTAGCCTGTTAGAACTGGCCGCGACCCTTGTGCCGTTCTTTGCACTTTGGGCGCTGGCCTGGATGGCGCTGTCGATCAGCCCGTGGCTGGCGCTGGCGCTAGCCGTGCTGAATGGCACGTTTCTGGTGCGGATCTTTATCATCCAGCATGACTGCGGGCACGGGTCTTTCCTGAAAAACCGCACGGCGCAAGACTGGGTCGGGCGGGTGCTGGGCGTTCTGACCCTGACACCCTATGCCGTCTGGCGGCGCACACATGCGATCCACCACGCCCATCACGGTGATCTGGACCATCGCGGTATTGGCGATGTGACGACTTTGACAGTCGAGGAATATCGGGCACGTTCACCCTTCGGGCGGTTCATGTACCGGCTTTATCGTCACCCGTTGGTTTTGTTCGTGCTGGGGCCAAGCTATCTGTTCATCCTGCAAAACCGTTTGCCAATGGGGCTGATGAATGCAGGCTGGCGCTACTGGACTTCGGCCATGGGCACCAATGCCATGATTGGCATCGCGCTGGCGCTGATTATCTGGTTTGGCGGGCTGCTTCCGGTGCTTCTGGTATTCCTGCCCACATCAGTCATTGCCGCTACGATCGGCGTCTGGCTGTTCTACGTGCAGCACCAGTTCGAGCAGACGCATTGGTCCAAGGGCGAAGAGTGGCAGTTGCACGATGCAGCGCTTGAAGGAAGCTCGCATTATGTGCTGCCCCAACCGCTGCGCTGGCTTTCGGGCAATATTGGCATTCACCATGTGCATCACCTCTATTCCCGAATTCCGTTTTACCGCTTACCTGAAGTGATCCGCGACTATCCCGAACTGGCAGAAGCCCAGCGCCTGACCATTGGTGAGAGTTTCGCTACAGTGAAGCTGCATCTATGGGATGAGGTACAAGGCAAGCTGATTTCTTGCGCAGATGCACATCGCCAATACGGTATTGCCTGATCCCGCCATTGTGGCGGCTTCAGGCAGCGAAGCCCCGCGCGCCTCTAGCAATGATTTGCCTGTTTCCTACACGAGGGCGTGCCTGATCGTATCTGACTTGGCAAAAGCTCCCTTGCAGGCCCTCACCATGTGATCCGCGAAAAGTCGGATCTTCGGGTCTTGATGGCGCCTGTGCGGATAAAGGCAGGCGAATACCGCCGGAAGCGGCGGGGTATCGGGCAAAAGCGCAACCAGCGCGCCGGACTGAAGATGTGCTGACAACTCGAAGATCGGGCGGTTCACAAGGCCCGCCCCCGCAACAGCCCAGTCGATCAGCACATTGGCATCATCACAATCCAGCGGCCCCGCCAGATCCAGTCGCAGCGGTCCCTCCGGTGTTTGCACAGTCCAGAAATACTCGGGCGAGCGGGGATAGCGCAGCAGCAGACAATCATGCGACTTCAAGTCCTCGGGCCGCTCTGGCACGCCGCGCCGCGCCAGATAATCAGGGCTGGCGGCAATAACCCTCGGCGCATCCACGATCTTGCGTTGCTTCAGGCTGGATTCCGGCAGATCACCCAGCACGAAGGCCATATCAATCTGGTCTTCCAGAATATCCACCCGCTTGTCGGAAAGGCGCAGATTGATACGGATATCGGGGTAATCCTGCCCGAATTGATAGGCCAGCGGCGCAACAAGCCTGCGCCCGATCCCCAGCGGGGCAGTCACCCTTATCGTCCCGCGCACATGCCCCGACAAGCCAGAGACCGCCGCCTCGGCATCTTCCAGCGCTGTTACCACGCGGCGCGCATGGTCATAGAAATCGCGCCCGATCTCGGTTTGCGTCAGCTTGCGCGTGGTGCGGTTGAACAAGCGCACCCCCAGACGCGCCTCCAACTCTTTGATCCGTTTGCTGGCCACCGCCGGCGTCAGCCTCAAATCGCGACCCCCTGCCGTGATCGAGCCAAGCTCGCTGACGCGCACAAAGACGCGCAATGACTCCAGATACGACATGACGCCCCCCTCCGCTGAGAATGCACAGGAATTCGGCATAATTCCCAACACTGCGTTGAAACAGTCTAACCGTTTTATCTCTGCCGTTGAAAGTGACATTCCTGCGGGAATTCTTATGTTAGGATCAGAAGCAAAGAAGGACGGTCTTTATGGCGCTGCGCCACATAATTCGATTCATGCTTAACGACCGCATAATCTCGCTTTCTGCGGTTGCGGCAACCGATATGCTGCTGGACCATCTGCGGCTGGATCAACACCTGCGCGGCACCAAGGAAGGCTGCGCCGAGGGGGATTGCGGGGCCTGCACCGTGCTGGTGGGGCGGGTCGGGGCAGAAGTGCTGATCTACGAGCCGGTCAATGCCTGCATCCGCCCGCTTGCCACGGTCGATGGCTGTCATGTGGTGACTGTTGAGCATTTGCGCGGCACCGATGGCGGGCTGCACCCCGTTCAGCGCGCAATGGTGGACCATCACGGCAGTCAATGCGGGTTCTGTACCCCCGGCATCGTGATGGCACTCTACGCGTTATGGATGGAGCAGCCCCACCCGTCAGAGCAGCAGATCGAGCGCGCCTTGCAGGGCAATCTGTGCCGCTGCACGGGCTATGCGCCAATCATCCGCGCCGGGCTGGCAATGGGCGATCACGGCAGCACCGATCCGCTCATGGCAGAGCGTGACCATGTAGCAAGGCAGTTGCGCGGCTGGCAGGACGGCGCGCGGGTGGATCTGAGCAATGAGGGCAGCCGCGCGATCCTGCCCGCCTCTGTCGATGATCTGGCCGATGTGCTGACGGAACACCCCGATGCGCGCATCGTTGCGGGCGCGACCGATGTGGGCCTGTGGGTCACGAAATTCCTGCGCGATCTGCCTGTGGCCGTATTTATCAGCCATCTGGACGCGTTGCGCGAAATCACGGAAACCGAGACAGCCCTGCAATTCGGGGCATTGGTCAGCTATGAAGGCGCACGCGCGCCCCTGCTGGCCCATTTCCCGCATATGGCCCGCTATTGGGACCGTATCGCAGGCTGGCAGGTGCGCGCGATGGGCACATTGGGCGGCAATATCGCCAATGGCTCTCCCATAGGGGATGTGGCACCGCCCTTTATCGCACTTGGCGCGCGACTGGTCCTGCGCCACGGCACAACGCGGCGCGAAATGGCGCTGGAAGATTTCTTTCTCGACTATGGCAAGCAAGACCGTGCGCCCGGCGAATTTGTGGAAACGATCCGTCTTTCCAAACCCGCGCCGGGCAGCCTGCACGCCGCCTACAAGCTCTCCAAACGCCGGGATGAAGATATTTCCGCTGTTGCCGCAGGTTTCAGCATCACTGCCCAAGGGGGCGCCATCACCGCCGCGCGCCTTGCCTTTGGCGGTATGGCCGCAACCCCCAAACGCGCCGCACATGCCGAAGCGGCCCTTATCGGACAGCCCCTTACGCTCGACAGTCTGCAAGCAGCCGCCACTGCCCTGCGCGATGATTTCACGCCTCTGTCGGATATGCGCGCCAGCGCCGAATACCGGATGCGGGCCGCGCAAAACCTGCTGATCCGCTTCTGGCACGAGACACAAGGCACCCCCGCCACGCTGGAGGATGCACTATGAAGGATGACCCCCGTATCCGTGGGGCGGCCCATGACAGCCTGATCCACGATTCAGCGATCAAGCATGTGACAGGCCGGGCCGAATATACGGATGATATCGTTGAACCCGCCGGCACGCTGCACGCCTATATTGGTGGCGCTGATATCGCACATGGGCGCATTACCGCGCTTGACCTTGCAGATGTACGCGCCGCCCCCGGTGTGGTCGCGGTGCTGACCGCTGACGATATTCCGGGCCGCAATGATGTGTCGCCCACCGGGCTGATGGACGAGCCGATCTTTACGGATGACCTGATCCAGTATCACGGCCAGCCTATCTTCGCAGTCGTGGCAACGACCCGCGACGCCGCGCGCCGCGCTTGCGCGCTGGCACAGATCACAACCGCAGCGCTACCCCATGCCACCGATATCGACGCGGCAGAGGCCGCAGGCTACCCCGATGTGACCGCCCCCCTGACACTCACGCGCGGCGAGGTCGCACCAGCGCTGGCAAGCGCGCCGCACCGTATCACAGGTCAAATGCGCGTCGGCGGGCAGGATCACATGTATCTTGAGGGCCAGATCGCGCTGGCAATTCCGGGCGAAGATGACGAGGTGTCGCTATTCGCGTCGACCCAGCACCCGTCTGAGGCACAGCATATGGTCGCCCATGCGCTTGGCGTGCCGTCCAATGCCGTGGTGATCAATGTGCGCCGTATGGGTGGGGGCTTTGGCGGTAAAGAAACGCAGATGAACCTGTTCTGCGTCATCGCCGCGATTGCCGCCAAGAAACTGGGCCGCTCGGTCAAACTGCGGCCCGACCGCGATCAGGACATGATGATCACTGGCAAGCGCCATGATTTCCGCATCGACTATGATTTCGGCTTTGACGATCAGGGGCGCATTCTGGCCGTGGACGGCCTGTTTGCCGCGCGTTGTGGCTGGTCGGCGGACCTGTCCGGCCCCGTCACCGACCGCGCGCTGTTTCATGCCGATAACGCCTATTACTACCCTGCGGTAAAGCTGCGTTCACGCCCGATCAAGACCAACACAGTCTCGAACACCGCCTTTCGCGGCTTTGGTGGCCCGCAAGGTGTTATCGCGGCAGAACGCATGATTGAAGAAATTGCCTATAGTCTGGGCCGCGACCCGCTGGAAATTCGCCGCGCCAATTTCTACCGCGAGGGGGGCGACATCACCCCGTATCACCAGCGCGTCGAGGACAATATCCTGCATCGGCTGGTCGATGAGCTGGAAGCCACGTCCGACTATCAGGCGCGCCGCCGCGCTGTGCTGGACTACAATGCAAAAGGCGGGATCATCCGCAAGGGCATTGCGCTGACGCCAGTCAAGTTCGGCATCAGCTTCACCGCGACATGGTATAATCAGGCCGGGGCGTTGGTGCATATCTACAATGACGGCTCGATCCACCTGAACCATGGCGGAACCGAGATGGGGCAGGGGCTTTACACCAAAGTCGCGCAAGTGGTGGCCGAGGCGTTTCAGGTCGATCTGGACTGCATCAAGATCACCAAGACCACGACCGAGAAAGTGCCCAACACTTCGGCCACAGCAGCCAGTTCCGGCTCGGACCTCAATGGCATGGCCGCACTTGATGCTTGTGAGCAGATCAAGGCGCGCTTGGTGGAATTTGCCGCGCGCCACTGGTCAGTGGCACCTGACGCCGTGCAATTCATGCCGGGGCGCGTGGCCGTGGGCGCGCAGGTCATCCCGTTTAACGAATTCATCCATGCCGCCTATATGGCCCGCGTTCAACTGTCTGCAGCAGGGTTTTACAAGACACCCGAAATCCACTGGGACCGCGCGGCGGGCAAGGGCCAACCGTTTTACTACTTCGCCTATGGCGCGGCCTGTTCCGAGGTCAGCATCGACACACTGACAGGTGAGACGCGGGTGGACCGCGCAGATGTGCTGCATGATGTGGGCCGTTCGCTGAACCCTGCGCTGGATCTGGGACAGGTCGAGGGGGCGTTTGTGCAAGGCATGGGGTGGCTTACATCCGAAGAACTGGCATGGGATGACAAGGGGCGGCTGCGCACACATGCGCCAAGCACCTATAAAATCCCCCTCGCCTCTGACCGCCCGCGCATTTTCAACGTCAAACTCGCCGACTGGTCCGAGAATGTGAAACCCACGATCAAACGCTCCAAAGCCGTGGGCGAGCCGCCTTTTATGCTGCCGATTTCAGTGTTCGAGGCCATCGGCATGGCCGTGGCCTCAGTCGCCGATTACCGCATCTGCCCAAGGCTGGACGCCCCCGCCACGCCCGAACGCGTGCTTATGGCGGTGGAACGGTTGAAACAGTCATGAAAGGCGCGCGCGATATCCTGTCTGGCGGCGCTTCGGTTATTCATGTCCGAATTTCCCGAGTGCAAGGCTCTTCCCCGCGCGAGGAAGGGGCCGAGATGCTTGTGACGGCCACAGCGATTGCAGATACCATCGGCGGCGGTCAGGCCGAATGGCAGGCCGTCCAATACGCCCGCGACATGCTGGCCGACGGAAAGCTGCACGCCACCTGCGAGATCGCCCTTGGGCCAGAGATCGGGCAATGCTGCGGCGGGCGGATCACGGTGGCGTTTCAACGCCTTGGCGAAGCCCAGCGCGCGGCCCAACTGGCGCAGCTAGACAGTGCCGCGCGGCCCAACCTGCTGATCCTTGGTGCGGGCCATGTGGGCCGCGCGCTGGCGCGAGTTGCGCTGACTCTGCCGTGGCGGGTGGTGCTGGTCGATACCCGCGCTAATGAATTGGCGCTTGCGCCCGAAGGCGCCGACACCCGCCTGACCCCCTTGCCAGAGGCCGAGATTGCCAGCGCGCCCCCTGCCAGCGCCTATGTGGTCACCACCCATGATCACGGGTTGGATTTTCTGCTGACTCTGGCCGCACTGCGCCGCAAGGATGCCGCCTATGTCGGGCTGATCGGGTCGGCCACCAAACGCGCCCGGTTTGAACGCTTCGCGCGCGAAACGGGCGGCATAGGCGCCGAGGCGCTGGTCTGCCCGATTGGCGCGGCAGGTCTGGGCGACAAGCGCCCCGAGGTGATCGCCCTGATGACAACGCAAGAGATTTTCACGGCCTTCCGCGCCAAGACTGACACCGATATAAAGTCGGATCAGCAGGCCCAAATCTGAAAGCGTTTTTCATGGAACGAAAAATTATCCGCGCGCGGCTGCTGAGCTTCTTGCGCGAGCCCCAAACCCCGGACGACACCGGCAGTTTCCGTTACATCGAGGATGGCGGGGTGCTGATCGAGGGCGGGATGATCTGTGCGTTTGATGATTTCGACCGGATCGACCGGACCGGGGCAGAGGTAATCGACCACCGCCCGCATCTGGTCATGCCCGGTTTCATCGACACGCATCTGCATTTCCCTCAAACGCAGGTGATTGCGTCTTGGGCGGCGGAACTGTTGGACTGGCTGAACGATTACACCTTTCCCGAAGAAACCCGCTATAGCGACCCCGAATTATGCGCGACGATGGCGCGCGCTTTTCTGGACCAACTGACAGATCACGGCACCACCACCGCTGTTGCCTATGCCTCGGTCCATGCCTCATCGGCGGAGGCGCTGTTCAACGAAGCCCACAAGCGCGATATGCGGCTGATAACAGGTAAGGTTCTGATGGACCGCAACGCGCCCGAAAACTTACGCGACACTGCGCAATCGGGCTATGACGATAGCAAGGCGCTGATCGCGCGCTGGCACGGCAAGGGCCGTTTGGGCTATGCAATTACGCCACGTTTCGCCATCACCTCGACCCCCGCGCAGATGGAAGCCGCGCAGGCACTGGCGGTTGAGCACCCCGAGTGCCATATCCAGACCCATCTGAGCGAGAACCACGCCGAAATTGCGCTGTCCTGCCAGCTTTACCCCGAGGCTGTGGATTACACCGATATCTATGTGCGCTACGGGTTGCTGCGCGAAAACAGCCTGTTGGGCCATGCGATCCACCTGTCCGACCGCGAGATTGGTGCATTGTCAGAGGCAGGCGCGAAACCTGTGTTTTGCCCGACTTCGAACCTCTATCTTGGGTCGGGGTTGTTCAATGACGCCAAGCTGCGCGCGGCGGGGCTGGTCAACGCGATTGCCAGCGATATTGGCGGCGGCACCAGTTATTCGATGCTGCAAACACTGGCCGAGGGCTACAAGGTGCTTCAACTGCAAGGCCAGCGCATGCACCCTTACCGCGCCTTTCACTGGATCACGCGCGGCAATGCGGTGGCTTTGGGGCTACAAGATCGCATCGGCACACTGGATGCGGGCAGCGAGGCGGATCTGGTGGTGCTGGATGCGGCGGCCACGCCTGCAATGGCCCTGCGCATGGAGCGCGCGCGCAACTTGATGGATGAGTTGTTCACCCTTCAGGTCATGGGCGATGATCGCGCTGTGGTGCAGACGTATGTTTCGGGGCGCGCCCAGAAGGCAATCTGATCGTGCGCGGCATGTGGCAAGGGGGCCGGTGCTTCAGGCTGTTTGGTCGGAGATGGTCGCTTTGCGGGACCAAGCCGCCAGTCAGGTGCTTTTAGCTGCGCGGAATCAAGGCCGAAGGCCGCCGCGCATCGCCGGGCCGCCCCCACGGCACGGCGATTTGGCTGCCACCAGTGCATAGCTCTGGTCTTTCGCGGATTTGGCCAGCATAAAGCACTACAGATTGAATCTTGGGACGCCGCACCGCGGCCCAACGCTGCGCGGCTTTCTAACTTGCCCCACCACCCGCAGAAGCCCTCACAGCCCACATCATAAACCTTGTCTCGAATGGTGCGCGCTAGGCATCATGCGCCGCTTGTCGCAGCCAATAGCTGTGATCGCCCTTTGCAGCAGGCAGGCTGCCTTTTGCGTCGCTATCGCGCGCATATAAGGGCACCTGTTGCAACAGGCGGCGCAGGCGGCGCAGGCCAAGTGGTTTGGTCATCAGCAAGATGCCGTATTCTTCAGCCTGAGCAACCAGTTCGGGGCTGTGATTGGCCGTTACCAGCACCGCCGGAACCGGCCCGTGGCGTGTGCGTAACCTCTCGATCAGGGCGAGTCCGGTCGCCCCACTGTCCAACTGATAATCTGCAAGGATCACATCCGGCGGAACGCCAAGTTCTGTAATCACGTCCTCGGCCTCGGCGAGGGTCGTCGCCTCAATCGGGCTGGCGCCCCAATCTTCCAGAACCCCCATCATGGCATGGCGCACATCGGCATCATTTTCCACCACAAGCACCAACAGGTCATGCAACAGGCCGCGCGGCTCTGACACGGGCAGGGAGGCCGGATTATCGGGCGGCGCATTGGTCTGGGGCACGGTTACACTGAATTTCGTGCCGCGCCCCACGGTCGAGCGTAAAGAAAGCGGATGTTGCAGCAAGGCGCAGGCCTGTTCCACGATCGCAAGCCCAAGCCCCATCCCCCCGTCACTTCCGGCAGGGTCCAGACGGGTGAATTCCTTGAAAATATCTGCCTGCTTGTCTTCTGGAATACCGGGGCCAGTATCCCAGACCTCAAGGCGCAGCACGCCGCCACGGCGGCGCACACCCAGCACCACGCGCCCCCGTTCAGTATAGCGGATCGCGTTCGACAGCAGGTTTTGCAAGATCCGTTTGAGGTAGATCTGGTCGCTGATCACATGGGCGTGGCATGGCATGACGCGCAACTGCAAACCGCGCGCCTGTGCCAAGGGTGTGAATTCCTCGCGCAGGCGGTCCAGAAGCGGGGCAAGCGCAAGCGCCTCGGGTTTGGCGCGCGCGGCCCCTATGTCGAATTTCGAGATATCCAGCAAAGCGCCAAGGATCTGTTCGACCGATCCGAAGGCGCTGGTGATCCGTTCGGTCAAACGCGCCTGTGCGGCGGGCTGGTCCATCGCAGAGAGCGAGGCGAGAAACAGCTTTGCGGCATTGAGCGGTTGCAACAGGTCGTGGCTGGCCGAGGCCACAAAGCGCGATTTCGAGGCATTGGCGCGCTCTGCCTCATCGCGGGCGGATTCCAGTTCGACCGTGCGGGCACGCACGCGGGCCTCCAGTGTTTCGTTCAGGCGGTGCATCTCGGAAATGGCGCGGCGTTCCTTGGTCATGTCGGTAAAGGACATCACAAAGCCCCTGTCAGGCATGGCTTGCGCCGACAGTTCCAGAACGCTGCCTTCATCGCGCACGATTTCCAGGGTCAGGGGCGGGCGGAACGGGGGGCCATTCACCCAGTCGGTCAGCGCCGCGCGAATATTGCCGCGCCCCAATTGCCTGCGCCGCATCAGGTTGTTGAGCAGCGCAGTAAACGGGGTGCCATTCGCCAGCAGGTCCACCGGCGGGGAAAACAATTCGCGCAGCCGCCTGTTCCAACCTGCAAGTCGGGCTTTCGCGTCGAAGATCATGACGCCTTGATCAATGTGATCCAGCGTTGCGCGCACCATCTGGGCCTGTTCATCCAGCAGCTTGGCGCGTTCCTCGCGTTCATTGCGTACCATGCCGGTGACGTCGGTCTGCGTCACGGCTGTCCCGCCTGACGCCATGCGTTGTTCCGACACCTGAAGCCACTGATCCTCGACCAGCGGCACCATGAAATTCACATCACGCCTGCGGTGGCTGTCGATACGTTGCGTGACCCATAGGCGACGTGCATTCACATCAGGCAGGTTTAGCGCCGGACTTTCGGACACAATGCGCACGTAATCCCGAAAGGAAAGCCCCGGCCCAAGTCTGCGGCGCACATCAGGCAGATCGGCGCAAAAGCGCGAGTTCCACATGGTCAGCGTATCGCTGGCATCGAACATGGCGAAGCCTTCGCCCATTGCTTCCAGCGCATCGGCCAGATGGTTGCGCGCGTCGATTGCGTCGCGTTCGGCCTGCGACAGGCGCGCATTTGCCACGCGCAGCCGGTCCAGCGTTTCGGCCAGATCGCGGGTACGGGTGCGGACCTGCTGCTCCAAAGCGACGACATGGCTAAGCTGCCCCATCGGTCGGCTGGGGCTTTGCGCGCGCTCGGACCGGTCCATCAGCGCGACGACAACGGCGCGCAAACGGGCGTTTTCCTCTTCAAGGGTCAGCCCTTCTGTCAGGATGGTTTCAAGCATTTTCGGGCGCTCCGGTCTGGCGAGGGACAAAGGCGGATGCCTGCATCGCGTCCGTGTCTTCATCGGGCGGATAGAACGCCAGCCCGGTAAAGGTCTGGTTCACATGCACGAGGTTGAACTGCTCTCCGTAAGTGTTGAACCCGGTGACACCATAAGCATCGAGCACGCGCGATATGCGGTGGCGGGTTTGCGTATTCTCGGCCTCCAGCCGGCGCAGGATGCAATCACAGGCCAGAATCGTGGGGCGTTCGCCCTTGGGGGCAAGGCGCGCCAGTTCGCGTTCCAGATGCGCCTCCAGATCGGTGCTTTGTGCAAGGCGCAGCACAAGTCCCGACTCTATCGAAGAGAAGAAACGCAGCGTGCCATCGGGTTCGACGCGCTGGATGGCAAGTACATGGTGTTCATCACCGATTTTCGAGACAACCGGATTGGCCGCGAAAATGAACGGCGAAAGCTGTTTCGGGTCCTTGCCCAGAATGCGCGCATATTCCGGCCCGGCAGGCATTCCGTTGATTTCGCGCACCAGACGCTGCGCCGGGCTGGCATCGGTCACGACCATGCGCTGGTCGGTGGGTTCCAGATGGTCGAAGCGAAAGGCCGTGATCCGGCACGGCGTGCGCAACACCGCCAGCACGGCGGCATCGGTCATGAACCGCCCCGCATGCAGCACAAAGGTCTTGCCAAAGCGCAACCCGTCGCCAGCAGACCCGCCGACAAGCGGGCTTTGGCCCAGCGCCTCGGACAAGGCCCAGACAAGTTGATCTTCCATCATGGACAGCCCGTCTGTCAGCAAAAACGCCACTTCATTGGCCCAGTCCGCTGTAGAAAATGTCACTTCGGCACGCAGATCGAAGGCCAGATCGCGCGCGGCTTCGGGGCTGAAGCGGTGCAGATCGGTCAGACTGCCCGTCGCCACGCGAAACAGGCTGCGTGGCAGCCCCAGCGCCACGATCTGCCCCTCCAGATAGCCACCTGCCGCAATCTCTCCGGCGGTGGTGCAGCCGATGATCTGCGTCACTCCGGCGAGGGGGGCAAGGGCGTGTTCCAGTATGGGCAGGTCATGGCCTTCGCCCACAAACAGGATGATCAGGGCCAGATCGGGGCAGGAAAGCTGCGCCAGCACATCGGCAATGGCCCGTCCCGTGTCCGGTTCGGATGATTGCGCGCGTGTGATGAATGCCTCTGACCGCAGCATCTGGCGCTCCTCCCTATGGCCGTCAGCGGGGTGCTGTCTGCAAGGACAACGCGCCCAGTCTAGCGCAAGCCTTGCAGATCACGCAAAGGGTTTGGTTGCGTCAGGGCTTGGCCTTGTCGCGCAGGATTTCGGCATAGCTGGCGGAATTTGCAATCCGCACCGCCTGTGTGCGGCTTTGCGCGCCAAGCTTGCGCAGAATGGCGGTGACATGGGCCTTGACCGTGGTTTCACTGATCGACAACTCATAGGCAATCTGCTTGTTGAGATAGCCTTCGCAGACCAGCGCCAGAATCCGGCCCTGTTGCGGCGTCAGTTCAGACAGGCGATCAATCGCATCACGCTCGCCATCGGGATCGGCGTCTTTTGCGGGGGGCGTGTAATCGCGTGGCAGATAGCTGCCCCCTTGCGACACAGCACGCACAGCCGCAACAAAGTCTTCGCGGGGGCTGTGTTTTGGCACAAAGCCTGCCGCGCCCGCATGCAGCACCGCTGTGATGATCCGGTCTTCGGACATGGACGAAACGACGATTACAGGAACCCCCGGTGCTGCGTTGCGCAGACGTGTCAGGCCATCAAGCCCCGCAACATCGGGCAGGTTCAGGTCCAGCACGATAGCGTCCACTTCCAGCCCGCCACGAAAAGCCTCCAGCGCGGCACCAAGGGAATCCCGCGTCTCGATCTGCGACAAGCCCAACGCATCTGACAATGTCATTTGCAGCGCTTCGCAAAACAGGGGATGATCATCGATCACCAGTATCATCTCGCCCCTCTCTCTGGTGACTGCATTCATGGTTATCATTGATTCACGCATCACATGCTCGTTCGCGCTGCCGTTGACCTTCTGCCAAAGCATAGCAACAACGCGCACAAAATTTACCCCCCTCAATAGTCTTACGGGTAGTTTTGCGCATTCGACAAGGTGTTTCATGCCCTTCTCTAGCCTGTCCTAGGCGATTGGGCCGCCACCAGCGCGCAGATTGATCTTGCGCGAATTTCGCCAGCATGACTCGTAAGGGAACAAGGTGAGGATCGCCGCATCGCGGCCCGCAGCTCTTGTGTCGGGGAAATTCATTAACGGCGCGAAAAGCTCGCCAAGCCCATACCAGTTAGGTCGGTATCACTTCAGGGGCGTGGCACCTCTAGCCCGCTTGGCACCGCATCCGGCACACCCAAGCGCCCTGCCAGTGCTTGCGGGTCCGACAGGGTTTCCAAAAACGCCACCAGATCGGAGATATCGGTGTCACTTAAAGCAATTGGCGGTGTGCTGACGGCCTGTGCAATCGCGGCGCGCTCGATTGGGTCATCCATGATTTTCCAATCTTCGACATCCAGCGCGGGCAGAATGACCTGAGTGCGGTCATAGTGCGCAAGTGCTGCGACCGGATCGGCATGATCACGAATGAAACCCGCCAGCGTGGCATGTGATCCGGCATGACCATAAGGGGCTGTTTGGACAATATTACGCAAAGATGGCGTACGAAAGGCAAAGGCATCCTCCGTGCGCCCCGTGACGCGCATGCGTCCGGTATCGCGCTTGTGGGATTCAAACCGTGCGGCCTTGCCCGGCCCGAGCTGCGGCACCCCGCGCGCATGAAAACCGTGATCGGTCTGGAACGGGCCGGAATGACAACTGGCGCAGGTGGCGGTGCCATAGAACAGGTCCAGCCCGCGCCGGGCGGCATCTGGCAAAGCCCCCTGGCCGCGCAGATAGGCGTCAAACGGGCTGGTGTCGGAGCGAAATTCGACCGCGACAAAGGCCGCGATGGCGTTCGAGACATGCGGGAAAGTGATTTCTGCGGCGGTGTCGATATCATCCTTCAACGCGATGAAGCGTTCGGCATACTCGGGAATATCGCGGATGCGCGCGGCGATCAGATCCCATGCGCCACCCGCCCCTGTCAGCCGCCCCTGCCGAACCGCTTGCGCGATTTCGTTGTCATTGTAATGGCCCGCCATTTCATCGGGGCTGAGAACAGGGAACATGTTTTGCGCAGACAAGAGCGAGGCAAAGCCAACGATCATGTCATCTTCCAGCGGGGTGCGCAGCCCGGAGGGGCGCGCAGCGTCACCCTCGATCCGGCCATCGTGGAACATTCGGGTGAATTCTGCTGCGCCAAGGTTCCAAAGCGCGGGTGAGTTGCGGGGCATGCGCTGCTCGGGCGGAGTGTCGGGATTTGCTGCGCGAGCCGGACCAAGGCCGGT
>SLAT01000216.1 GCA_007126715.1 Roseinatronobacter sp. | reverse complement strand
GCGGCCACCAACCACCGGGACGACCGTTGGGGCGGCAGCTATGAAAACCGTATGCGCTTGGCCGTCGAGATCGTTTCCCGCGTGCGCAAGGCGGTCGGGCCAGAGTTTATTCTGATCTACCGCATCTCGCTGATCGACCTGATCCCCGGTGGCCAGAGCTTTGATGAGGTGACGCAGCTTGCCCAAGCGGTTGAAGCCGCTGGCGCGACGATCCTGAACACTGGCATCGGCTGGCACGAAGCGCGTGTGCCGACCATCGCCACGTCGGTGCCGCGTGCGGCATGGGCCTGGGTCACGCAAAAGCTGATGGGCAAGGTGGGCATTCCGCTAATCACCTCAAACCGGATCAACACGCCAGATGTGGCCGAAACCCTGCTGGCAGAGGGGGCTGCCGATATGGTGTCGATGGCGCGGCCCTTTCTGGCCGACCCAGATTTCGTGGCCAAGGCCGCATCGGGGCGCGCGGCCCAGATCGCGCCTTGCATCGCGTGCAATCAAGCCTGTCTGGACCATACATTTCAGGGCAAAGTATCGTCTTGCCTCGTCAACCCGCGCGCCTGCCATGAAACCGAGTTGCGCTATGACCCTGCCACCACCCCCAAGACCATTGCCGTTATAGGTGCGGGCCCTGCCGGGCTGATGGCGGCCTTGGTCGCGGATCAGCGCGGCCATGATGTGACCCTGTTTGAGGGGGAAGGGCAGCTTGGCGGGCAGTTGAACATGGCGCGCATGATCCCCGGCAAGGAAGAATTTCACGGTCTGGTGCAGTGGTTCGAGGGCGAAGTCGCGCGCGCGCGCATCGACCTGCGCCTGAACACCCGCGCCACCGCGCAGGATCTGGCTGGCTTTGATGAGGTGATCATCGCCACAGGTGTCAGCCCGCGCGACCCGCAGATTGAGGGGCAGGATGCGCCGCATGTGCTGCGTTATATTGATGTGCTGAAAGGCAAAGCCCCTGTCGGCGCGCGGGTGGTTGTGGTTGGGGCTGGCGGTATAGGCTTTGATGTGTCGGAATATCTGGCGCATGAGGGTGCCAGCCCGACCGAGGATCTGAGCCTGTGGCAGCGCGAATGGGGTGTTGCGGACCCGGCAGAGGCGGCGGGCGGGCTGGCCCCCGCAGGGCCGCAGCCCGAAGCGCCTGCGCGGTCTGTGACATTGGTGCAGCGCAAGACAGGCAAACCCGGCAAGGGGCTTGGCAAGACAACAGGCTGGATTCACCGCGCGGCCCTTGCGGCCAAGAATGTGCGCATGATCGGGGGGTTGGAATACCGCAAGATCACGCCAGAAGGGCTATTGGTGCTGCGCGACGGGCAAGAAGAATTGCTGGAAGCTGACACGATTGTTCTGTGCACAGGACAAGACCCGCTCCGTGATCTGGCCGAAGCGCTGGAAGGTGCAGGCAGGGCGGTCCATGTTATCGGGGGTGCAGATGTTGCCGCCGAACTGGACGCGAAACGCGCGATTGATCAGGCCGCAAGGCTGGCCGCAACGCTGTAGACGCGCGTCATGGGGGCAGCGCGCCGCTTGCCCTTTGGCGCGCGGGCACGGCGTGATCTGGGTGCCCATTCAGACTGGCAATTACATCATATCGCACCGCCTTGAAGGCCAAGGTCGCATTTGCGCCATGTCACGTCGCGCGTGCCTGATCTTGCGCGCTGCGGATTTGTCATGACGGGCGCAGCCGCAACCCAGTCGGAGTCCTGCCAATGAAAACTCATGTCAAAGCGCTTGTTGTCGGCGGTGGCGCCGTAGGTGCCTCGATCGCCTATCATCTGGCCAAAGCAGGGTGGGACACACTGCTGCTGGAACGCGACGAGCTGACCTCTGGCTCAACTTGGCACGCGGCGGGCTTGCTGCCACTGTTCAATATGGGGTACGCGACCAGCCATATTCATGACTACAGCGTGAAATTCTACAAGACGCTGGAGGCAGAGACCGGCCTGAACGCGGGGTTTTATGTCGTGGGCAACCTGCGCATGGCCCAAACGGCAGAGCGTATGGATGAATACATGCTCTATGCCTCGACGGCCGAATCTGTTGGTATTCCCTATGAATGGATGACACCCGCGCAGATCAAGGAACGCTGGCCGCTGGTGCGCACCGAAGATTTGAAGGGCGCAATCTACCATCCGACAGATGGCTACATAAACCCTGCCGATGTGACACAGGCGATGGCCAAGGGCGCGCGCCAGCATGGTGCCGAAATCATGCGGCGCGTGCAGGTGGATGCCTATCGCTGGACCGGCAGCGAATGGATCGTGTCCTGCACCAAGATGGTGGAGAAGGGCGGCAATCTGGTGCCGTCCGAGGAAACATTCGAGATCACCGCCGAACATGTGGTCACCGCGACAGGTAACCACGCCCAGCGCACGGCGCGGCTGCTTGGCATCAAGATCCCGGCCATCCCGGTCGAACATCAGTATATCGTCACCGAACCCGACCCGATGTTGGTTGAGTATCGCAAGAACAACCCCGAGCACCCGGTTTTGCGTGACGCCGATGCGAAATGGTATGTCCGTGAAGAACGCGGCGGCTGGATTCTTGGCCCCTATGAGCGCAATGCGCCTGCGTGCTTCGAGTATGATGTTCCGCAAAGTTTCCGCGCCGATCTGTTCCCGCTCGATCTGGACCGGATCGAGGAAGAATACATGTCCATGATCCACCGGATTCCCTCTTCGGAAACCGTGGGTCTGAAGGATGATTACAACGGCCCGATCTGCTACACCCCCGATGGTAATCCGCTGGTCGGCCCGGCACCGGGCCTGCGCAATATGTGGCTGGCCGAAGGGTTCAGCTTTGGCATTACAGCCGCAGGTGGCACGGGCCATTACCTTGCCCAGATGATGACCCAAGGCGAAGCTGAAATCGACATGGCAGCCCTTGACCCCAAGCGCTATGGCGACTGGGTGACCACCGAATATGCCGCGCGCAAGAATGAAGAATGCTACGAGCATGTCTTTATCCTGCACCACCCGGATGAGGAACGCGAAGCCTGCCGCCCGCTGCGCACGGCACCCTGCTACGGGCGTGTAAAGGCGCATGGCGCGCAATTTGGCTGCGTGAATGGCTGGGAGCGCCCGAATTACTACGGCCCCGAAGGTTTCGACGATCATGCCGCGCGCAGCTTCCGCCGTGGGGGCTGGTGGCAATATGCGGTGGATGAAGCGCGCGCCATCCGCGAGGGGGGGGGCATGATTGACGCCACCGCTTTCACCAAGCATCTGGTGCGCGGCCCCGGTGCAACCGCATTTCTCGACTGGTTCACCTGCAACAAACTGCCCAAGGTGGGCCGCATCAACCTGACCTATGCGCTGACGGAAACAGGCACCACACGCACCGAATACACCATCGTGCGACTGGCAGAGAATGAGTATTACCTGATATCAGCAGGCGCATGGACCGCCTATGACGGGGATTACCTGCGCAAGGCCGCCGAAGACAAGATGGTCGAATTCGGCTGGATCGACATTCATGATGTGACCACGCAATGGGGCGTCTTTGCCGTGGCTGGCCCAAAGTCACGCGATCTTCTGGGTAAGCTGGTCAAGGATGCCGACCCCGCAACCGTGCTGTCGAACAAGCGCTTCCCGTGGCTGTCGATGCGCAATATCGAGTTGGGCATGTGCCCTGTGCGCGCGGTGCGCGTGGCCTATACCGGGGAATTGGGCTGGGAATTGCACCACCCGATTGAAATGCAGAATTACCTGTTCGACCAGATCATGGCCGCGGGCGAGGATGTGGGCCTGAAACTGGTGGGCGCGCGGGCGCAAAACTGGCTGCGGCAGGAAAAAAGCTATCGCGCTTTTGGCAACGAGTTGGGCCGCGACGCCACCCCGCTAGAGGCCGATCTGCCACGCTTCATCGACATGTCGAAAGACTTTCATGGCAAATCCGCAATGGAGCAGACAGGTATTCGCGCAAAATGCTGCACTCTGCTGATCGACGGACCGGAAGATGCCGACCCTTGGGGCCGCGAGGCGCTGTATGATGGCGACACGAAGATCGGACGCCTGACATCGGGCGGCTACTCGGTGGCCTTTGGGCAATCCATCGGCATGGGCTATGTCCGCCCTGATCTGGCAGTGGAAGGCACCAAGCTGAAGGTTAAAATGCTGGACCAGCTTTGGGATGCGACCGTCACCTGTGACAGCCCGTATGACCCGACAAACGCAACGATCCGCAAGGACGTGTGAATGAAAAGCCAGTGGCCCTGTCCGGCCACTGGCAAGAGATATCAGCACTCTAGGCTTCAGATCTGAGCGCCCATCGGCCTTGCTGCGCCCCGGTCGCCCATTCAGGCCCGAACGCCGTGCGAATTACGGCGCGCCCGCATCCACGATGCTGACGGCTGTGCCCCAGCCCTCACAGCTGCGGGCCAGTTTCTCGGGCAAAGGGGCATCCGTGTAGAAGCTGTCCATGTTGGAGAGAGAGCCGATGCACGCAGGTGCCCGACGCCGGAATTTCGACTGATCCGCGACAAGAAAACTGCGCCTTGCCTGTTTCAGGATAGTCTGGCTGACCCCCACTTCCTGAATGTCGTAATCCAGCATGTCACCATCTTCATCCAAGGCCGAACAACTGATGACCGCCAGATCGAATTTGAACTGCTGAATTGCCTGCATGGTCACCGTGCCAACCAACCCGCCATCAACCCGGCGCAGCAGACCGCCAACCACAATGATCTCGCAATTTGGGTTATCAACAAGAATATTGGCAACATTCAGATTATTGGTCAGCACCATGATATCGCGATGCGCCAGAAGCGCGCGCGCCACGGCTTCTGTCGTGGTGCCGATATTGAGGAAAAGCGAGCAGCCATTCGGGATGTCCCGCGCACAGCGTTGTGCAATCGCAGCCTTGGCGGCATCGTTCAGGTCGCGTCGGTCCTGATAGCCGATATTGGCAACAGTCGAGGGCAAGATCGCCCCGCCATGAATGCGCTGCAACTTGCCCTGCTCTGCCAGATCCCCAAGATCGCGCCGGATGGTTTGCAGGGTCACATTGAAATGCGCGGCCAGCGCCTCGACCGAAACACGCCCATCCCGCCGCGCGATGATCTGAATGTCGCGCAATCGAGCGGCCTGAGACATGAAATCAATCCTTGAATTCGCAAATCTGGTTCTGATCGGCTGCAAATTTAATGCGCTTCATCAGGTCAATGCAGCACAGTACACGCAGCGTTTTCAGTCTATCTTCCATCTTCGGGCAGAGTAAAGCGCGTCCGAAAAGGCAGAACCCGCAATTTGACCATAACGTGGTGACATCGCCATTTTGTCTGCGATTGTCCCTATGTGTTTTGCAAGTGCCGGGCATGGGAATGCAGAGTATTCTTGTTCATGCTGCGTCTTCATATCCGGGTCTGGCAATCGTGACTGCACTCAATTCAATCTATGGTTGAACAATTCATAGCCATGACGCCGGCCCTAAGTTACTGTATCGGAATAGACCCATCTTGTTGCGGACTTGGGCAAGTCGGCTCTCACCAAAGAGAAGGAAAGTTTGCCATGTATCGTTTTGCATCCACAGCCATTCTGGCATTGGCAACAGCGCTGCCTGTAGCGGCACAACAAACATCCGATATCATTGTCCCGGAGCCTGAGACGCAAGTCACCCAAGACTTCCCGGGCCTTTCCGACGCAGGCATGGCGGCATTGGACGCAAAGCGTGAAGGTCGGCCGGTCGAAGCTGAGAACTGGATGGTCAGTGCCGCGCACCCCCTTGCCGTCGAAGCCGGCGCAAGGGTGCTGCGTGAGGGCGGCAATGCCGCCGATGCGATGGTCGCGGTGCAGGCGGTTCTGGGGCTGGTCGAGCCGCAATCCTCGGGTCTTGGAGGTGGTGCGTTCCTTGTCTGGTATGACGCCGCATCAGGCGAGTTGACGACGCTCGACGCGCGCGAAACCGCGCCCTTGGCCGCCGATCCGCGCTATTTTCTGGATGAAGATGGCGAACCGTTGAATTTCATGACCGCAGTGGTCAGCGGGCGTTCTGTTGGCACACCCGGCACGCCGCGCCTGATGGAAGAGGCGCATCGCCGCTGGGGAAGGTCGAACTGGCGCGGGCTGTTTGACGATGCGATAGAGCTTGCACAGGACGGTTTCACAGTCTCGACACGAATGGCCGAGTCGGTGGCGGCAGCGGCCGAAAGCCTTGGCGCTTTTCCGGCTACCACCGATTACTTCCTGCCCGGTGGCGCACCAATAGCCGCTGGTGACACGCTGGTGAACGCAGATTACGCCGCGACGCTGCGCCAGATCGCGGCACATGGCACGGCGGCGTTCTACACAGGCGAGATTGCCGCCGATATTGTGGCCGCAACCCGCACCGACGACCTGCCCGGCCTGCTGTCGATGGGTGATCTTGCACGCTATCAGGTGATAGAGCGACCCGCAATTTGCTATGACTATCGCGGCGACGAGGTCTGCGGCATGGGCCCGCCCTCCTCCGGGGCTGTGGCGATTGCGCAGATTCTCGGGATGCTGGAGAATTTCGATCTGGGCCAGATGGACCCGCAAGATGTGCAGACGCGGCGGCTGATGGGCGATGCGACACGCCTCGCCTTTGCGGACCGGGGCCGCTATCTGGCTGACAGCGACTTTGTTCCGGTGCCGGTGGAAGGGTTGATCGACCGCGACTATCTGGCATCGCGCGCCGAATTGCTGCGCGGCGATGATGCCCTGCCAGAGGTATCGGCAGGCACGCCCGAATGGGACCACGCGCAAATATGGGGGGATGATCTGCGCCAAGAGCGTCCGGCAACCTCGCATATCTCGATCGTGGACAGCGATGGAAATGTGCTGTCGATGACCACCACCATCGAAAGCGGTTTCGGGTCACGCATCTTCGTTCGCGGGTTCTTGCTGAACAATGAATTGACCGACTTTTCTTTCCGCACCCATGCCGATGGCTGGCCGATCGCAAACCGGGTAGAGCCGGGCAAGCGCCCGCGCTCGTCCATGTCCCCAACCATCGTGTTGCGTGACGGGGTGCCTGTGCTTGCAATTGGCAGCCCCGGCGGGGCCACCATCATCGGCTTTACCGCGCAGACCATCATCGCGCATCTGGATTGGGGGATGAATGTGCAGCAAGCGGTGATGATGCCGCATCTTGTCAACAGTTTCGGAACCTATCAGATCGAGGCTGAAACATGGGCCGAGGAACTGGCGGAACCGCTGTCTGATCTAGGCTTTCAGACCAATGTCACAGCGCTGACATCGGGGCTGCACGCAATTTCGCTGGGTGACGGGCTGCAAGGCGGCGCTGACCCCCGCCGCGAAGGGATCGCCATAGGCGAATGATAGGCCATTGGCGGGTGCGGCCCTGCAACATTCGGCACAGGCTTAGCTGCGCGTGTCCGACAGCTTCGCGAGTGATAATGCTTCGCCGCGTTTGAATGCCTTGCGCAGCGCCTTTAGCCGGGCGTCATTCAGGGCCGTATCGCAGTCTGCGCAGGCATCGCGCAGCAGTTCCATCTGTTCACTACGGATGCCTGTGCCAATCACGCAAGATACGGTCAGCACATCGAGCACGCGTGCCTGACCCGCAGAATTAAGGTTGCGGAGGTGGTGGCGCATTGCGGGCCAGTCAAGTGCGATATCCTTGCGGTGGCCCAGTGCAGCGCGCAGCTTGTTAAGCAGGTAGATCTGATTGGGATGGGCATCTTGCCCCCGTGTCAGCATTTCACCTGCTGCTTGCAGAACCACGTCCTGCTCTTTCTCGTGCAGATCGTACGAATTTGAGAAAGATGACCGTATCAGCATGTCTACCGCAAAGGGGCCAAGCGTACGCACCTGCGCCTCTGACATGATCCGCCCGATGATATAGGCATTCCATATGGCATAAAGCGGGCCTGCAAATAGCGGGACCATGCTGCGAATAGCCATGCGCGCCGCCACTCTGCGCAAGAACACCCGCAAGACAAAGCTGCTGACGCCGACCTTCAGTTTATAGGCGACATTCAACGCTGTCAGCTTCCAGTTTGCCACATGCGCATAAGGGTCGATTCCGTAAATCCTGATCTGCGGGCTGGGAAATTCCAATGCGGTGCGCGCAAGGCTATGCGCAAACAGCGCGCGCCCCTCGTCATGCGAAACCGACAGGCCGGAATGGTGCGCAACGCGTGCAATTCCGCGCAGCGCGATTGCGTATAAAAGCGCAATCTCCACCGCACTGACCACACCGACAAGAAGGTAGAACACAGACCAATAGGGCCATGTCTCGCGCCAGTCGGTCGCGTCAATGCCGCTCAGGATATTCTGACGCATCCATATCTCGCTACCGCCGATCAGCCCGCCAGAGATGACACCCGCCAGCGCCGCCAAGGCGATGATCCAGCGCGAAGTTCGGCGGATACTGGCAATACGCACGGACGACGGATGATCCGCCGTGCCCTGCTCTGCGCAATGCCGCGCCAGATAGTCGGCAAACTTGCGCTCCAGCAGGTTCGGCTCGGGGGAATAGATATCGACCGCCGTCATTGCTCCCTCTCTTATATGTCTGACCTGCGCGATCCGGGGCAGGTGTGTGTCACGCAGCAAAAAGCTGTGCGCGCATCATGTCACCTTCTCGCCAAGAGTGTATTCGACCCATAGCTTTTGCACCGCGACCATCGCGACAACGGTCAGCGGCGCGGCAAGGATCAGCCCCACCACCCCGAACACCAGACTAAGCAATACCTGCACCGCAATCAGAAGTGCGGGCGCAAGATTGACCGCCTTTTGCTGGATCATGGGGACAAGGATGGTCCCCTCGATATTCTGGATGACGATATAACCTGCCAGCACGATCAGCCCGGTTTGCGTGCCTTCGGAAAAACCGACAGCCACAATCGGAACTGTCGCGATAAGCGGGCCGATAAATGGAATAAAGGTCAGCAGCGCCGTGAGCACGGCAAGCGCCAGCCACAGATCAATGCCCAGCACAAACAACCCCAGCCCGACAGACACCCCAAGCACCACCATCGACACAAGTTGCCCAAGGAACCACCATCGCAAGGTATGGGCGAGTGACGAAAGCGTATCTTCGGCCTTGGATCGCGCGTCGGGCGGCACGAGGCGGATCACGCCCCGTCTGTAGAGGTTGGGATTCGCAGCCAGAAATGCCGTCAGCACGATCAGGATCGCGAAGCTGGTCAGGGCACCCACCGCCGACATTCCAAAGATCATGGCATGTTCGGCCATGCTACCTGCGGCGCTAGCGATGCTGTCCTCGTCAGTGTCCATATCCTCGATCAAGGCGATGGCACCTTTTTCCTCCAGCCATGATTGCGCCCGCTCGGCAAACTCCATGACCTCAACGCTCAGGTCGCGGAATTGCTGGACCAGACGCGCCGCCGACAGGCCAATCGTGGTCGCTAAGATGGCCAGAATACCCAAGGCAATGCCCGCAAGCGCCCAGCCACGCGACACGGATGAGCGCTCGGCGATTGCGCGTGCAAGCCCGTCAAGACCGACCGCGAGCACGATCGCCGCGAATACCAGAAGCAGCACATCGGCAAGCAGATATCCAAGCACGAGCAACCCTGCGATCAGTAGTATGGTGTTGGTGTTTATTATTCGCCGTGAGTCCATGCGTCTGCGTTCCTTCGTGGCACGGATCAGCGCCCTAACAGTAATTGGAACGCGTCAGGACATGATGCGTTCCAATCGTGTCAACTGGTACTGCGTCCCTGACGCAAAGCCCTGCCATGAGAGTCCAGGGGTAGGATCGCGGGACAAATCTGCCGTTCAGGTGCTTTTGGCTGCGCGGAGCAAAGGCCGATGGCCGCCGCGCATCGCCGGGCCGCCCACGGGCACGGCGATTTGGCTACCACCTGCGCAAAGATCTGACATTGCGCGGATTTGGCTAGCATAAAACGCTACAGATTTAAGAGAGGATCGCCGCACCGCGGCCCGACGCTGCGCGGCTTGGTGCCTGGCCCATTGTCCGCAAAGCCCTCAAAGCTGTCATCGGGTATCTTCTGTCAGGCGCCGCCTGTCCCGCTATGGTGACGACGCTTATGGTTACAGTGTTGATGTGATCGGTGGTCCAGTCCTGCCTCAGGCTGATCCGGGCACGATTAACGATATCGGCAAGCGATCCGATATCGACGGTCTCACCGGGTTGCAGGGTTCCCCTGTTGGTGTGTGCCAAGGGGTCTTCGACATCATCCTCGGAAATTTCGTTGCGGTCGGTGACGATCGTTCGACTGGTATCGCCGTTAAGTGCCAGATCAGTACCATGACCGCGTTGAGCACAGAGTCCAGCACCTGCAAGTGCTCGACATAGAATTCCAGCATTCTGAACGCTGCCCTGATCTGACCTGAGCCTGCTTCGCAGAACACGCCACGTGGAAAAGCGTTCCAAACAGGGGCAAGGGGCCTCGGTGCGGATTACGGGGTCAGCACCACGCATAATGTCAGCAGCCCTGCAATTTCGGCCAGTTGCTGGCCCGCACCCAGAACATCGCCGGTCTGCCCGCCCAACCTGCGCCGCGCCAATACGCCTAGCCCGAACACCACCGCAATCTGTACCGCCAGCAACGCGATGAATGAGACAACTGGAATAGGCTGCGTTGCCAGCAACGGTGCCAGCGCGATCAGCGCGGCAGCGCCAACGCTGCGCCAACTGACAGATGTGGCGGAATGGCCCAGCCCATCAGCGCGCGCGGCAGGCAGCAGCGCCAGCAGGGCCGCCGGGGCAACACGGCTAAGCATGGCCATTGCCACAAGCGCCAGGACTGCACCAGAGAGATCCAGTACGGCCAGATAGACCAGCGCCTGCCAGCGCAATGCAAACGACAAGATAAGTGCCAGCACGCCATAGCTGCCAATGCGCGAGTCGCGCATGATCTCCAACCGCCGCTCTGGGGTATGGCCGCCCCATAACCCATCGGCCAGATCGGCCAGCCCGTCTTCGTGCAGCGCCCCGCACAGTGCAATCTGTGCACCCAGCGCCAGAAGTGCGGCCAATGCCAGCGGCAGGCCCAGCGCAGCCGCTCCCAGAAGAACCAGCGCCGCGCCCAGCCCAACGGCCAGCCCAGCCAGTGGAAAAGCCCAAGCCGCCGCGCCTATGCGCGGCGCGGGGTCCGGCAACTGCCCGGTAGGCAGCCGCGTCAGCAACATGAACGCCAGCTGTATCTGCGCCAGCGCCGCGCGTATCATGCCTCGGACACTCCCGCCTCGCCGAAGGTGGCCATGCCGTTATGGCACGCCAGCGCGCTGCGCAGGATGCCCAGCGCCAGCGCCGCACCAGAGCCTTCGCCAAGGCGCATGTCGAATTCCAGCACCGGCTTTTGCCCAAGCGCCGCCAGCAAACGCCGGTGACCGGGTTCGGCAGAGGCATGGCCAACCAGACAATGTGCCAGCAGACGCGGGTCGGCGGCGTGCAGGCAGGCCGCCGCCGCCGTGCAGATGAACCCGTCCAGAATAACCGGAATGCGGGCTGCGCGCGCGGCCAGCACCGCGCCGCAAATCGCGGCCTGCTCGCGCCCGCCCAATGCGGCAAGCGTGGTCATTGCCCCCTGCCCGCCATGACGGCGCAAGCCCGTTTCGATGGCTGCGATCTTGCGCCCGATGCCCGCCGGATCAGACCCGGTTCCCGGCCCAACCCATTCGGCTGCACTGCCGCCGAACAATGCCGCAGCAAGTGCCGCCGCGACGGTCGAATTACCGATGCCCATTTCGCCCAGCACCAGAATATCTGCGCTAGTGTCGACCGCTGCCGCGCCGCGATTCATCGCGTCCAGCGTTTCGGCCTCGGACATTGCAGGGCCGGTCGTGAAATCCTTGGTCGGGTTGTCCAGATCCAGCGCGATCACCTGAAGGGCGGCACCATTGATCTGGCAAAGCTGGTTGATCGCGGCCCCTCCTGCCTGAAAATTGGCAACCATCTGCGCAGTCACCTCTTGCGGGAAAGGGTTCACACCTTGCGCGCAAATGCCGTGATTGCCCGCAAATATCAGCGCCTGCGCCTGTTCTATCTTGGGGCGGTCCGTGCCTTGCCATCCGGCCATGAAAATCGCCAACTCTTCCAATCGGCCCAAGGCGCCGGGGGGCTTGGTCAGGCTGTTCTGGCGCGAAAGTGCCGCTTCTCGTGCGGCCAGATCAGCGCCCGGCAAGATTTGCGCCAGTGCAGGGATTTCAGGAAGCTGTGTGAATGCCGTCATTTCATCCTCATTGACAGTCCGGCTGCGACAAAATGCACTTCGTCCGCCGCGTTTGCGACCCATTGGTTCAATATCCCTGCCGCATCGCGGAAATCGCGCGCAAGCCGGTTATCGGGCACAATGCCCATGCCCACTTCATTGCTAACCAGCACCACAGGTGCCGATTGCACCGCCAGCGCGGCGACCAGCGCCCGCCCCTCTGCTTGCCAGTCCTGATCGGCCAGCATGATATTGGTCAACCACAAGGTCAGGCAATCGACAAGGCGCGGGCTGCCATCGGTCGCGTTCAAGACCCCCACCAGATCGCGGGGTTCGGCGTGGGTGTGCCATGCACTGCCTTCGCGCTGCGCCTGATGGGCCGCAATGCGGGCTTTCATCCCGTCATCCCAGGCCTGCGCGGTGGCGATATAGGTGGCGGGTTGGTCGTATTGCAGGGTCCGCGCCTCTGCCAGACGGCTTTTGCCCGAACGCGCGCCACCAATGTAGAGGATACTCTCGCTCATACTGCCCCTTGCCCCTTTGCTCTGCGTAAAGCAGATAAGACAACAGATCGGCAAGGAGAAATGCGCGCATGCAGATGGGCACTAGGCTGTTGATGATCCGCCACGCGCCCGCGTTGCATGGTGGCGCTATGGCGGGACGGCGCGATGTGGCGGCGGATGTATCGCAAACAGGCCGGATCGCGGCCCTGCGTGCGCTGCTGGATGCGCGCGATGTGTCGCAGATCCTTGTCAGCCCTGCATTGCGCTGTGTTCAGACGGCGCAGGCGCTTTGGCCGGAACATGGTGCATTTGCGCAGGATGAGCGGCTGTGGGAACAGGATTTTGGCGCATGGGAAGGCGTGCCATTCACAGATCTGCCGGATCTGGGACCGCTGAGTTCCGAGGAATTGGCCCAGCACCGCCCGCCAGAAGGCGAGAGTTTTCTGGACCTGTGCGCACGTGTCACACCCGCGCTGCAAGAGCTTGCGCAAGGATCAGGCTGTGTGGCGGTCATAGCTCATGCAGGCGTTATTCGCGCAGGTCTTGCCCTTGCACTGGAGGCACAGGCCCCCGCCCTTCGCTTCGAGATTGCACCGCTGTCCGTGACCGAGATTTCCTGCGTGTCCGGGCACGGCTGGTCGATTTCCGGGGTCAATCGGGGGGCCGAATGACGCGAAACCTACGGGTCGAAGGGCATTTCGGAGAGTATCTGCAAGGCACGCTTGGGCCGCGCGGACCTATTGCGCTGGTCACACTCCCATGCGCGCAGACTGGTGTCATCGCCCACCACCAGCCAGCGCGCCAAGGGCTGCGCGTGGCAGGCGCGGAGATGTCGCGGCCACAGGTGCTCAGTTTTGTTTCATCGCTCGGAGGTAAGCTGACGGGGCATCTCCGGCTGCGCGCCCTTGTGGCACCCGGCTTGGGGACCGGGGTATCTACCGCGCGGCTTTTGGCCTTGGCACGGCTGTCGGGCTGGGATGGCCCCCCCGAAATGCTGGCGCGAGCCTGTGTTGGCTTCGAGGGCGCATCGGACCCGCTGATGTTTGACGCGCCCGAGCGCGTGCTCTGGGCCTCTCGCATGGGTCAAATCTTGCAGCCTATGCCTGCCCTTCCCCGCCACGAAGTGATCGGCGGCATATGGGGCGCGCCACAACGCACGGATGCGCGCGACGCTGCCTTTCCCGATATCAGCGATCTGGTGACGGATTGGGCAAAGGCGGACAGTCTGGCGGTTTTCGCCGGTTTGGCCCGCGAAAGCGCGCGGCGCTGCCTACATCTGCGCGGCCCTCTGCATGACCCGACAGAGGCGCTTGCCAAAGAGCTTGGCGCTTTGGGCTGGGTCATGGCGCATACCGGCGCGATGCGCGGGCTGATCTTTGCACCGGGGCAGGTGCCAGCGCGTGCCCGCGCGACACTGCGCGCGGCCGGGATGCGCGGTATTGTTCAGTTCAAGGGGGGCACAAGGTGAGTTTTTCGGCAATGATGCTGGTCGCCCTTGTGCTGGACCTGGCCTTTGGCTGGCCCAAGGCGCTTTATGACCGGATCGGCCACCCGGTGACATGGCTGGGTGCACTGATTGCAGCATTGGAACGGCGCTGGAACACCGATCACCCATTGCGGCGCGCACGCGGCATAGCTGTGGCTGTGCTGGTCATCGGGTTGGCCGCGCTGGTCGGGCTGGCGCTACAATCCGCGCTGCCTGCAAACTGGATTGGTATTGCCTTGGGTGGCGTTCTGGCGTGGCCTCTGGTGGCGATGCGGTCCATGCATGAACATGTGGCTGCGGTGCTTCACCCGTTGCAGCGCGGCGATCTGCCCGCCGCACGTCAAGAAGTATCGATGATCGTGGGGCGTGATTCTGCGAAACTGGATGAACCGGGGGTCGCACGCGCAGCGCTGGAAAGTCTGGCAGAGAACACATCTGATGGGATTGTCGCGCCCGTGGTCTGGGGTGTGCTTCTGGGGCTGCCGGGTATTGCGGCCTATAAGGCCATAAATACGCTGGATTCGATGATCGGGCACAAGAACGCGCGGTATCTGGAATTCGGCTGGGCCTCTGCGCGGATAGATGATCTTGCCAACTTGCTTCCCGCGCGCCTGACAGGACTGATATTTGCCGTGGTGTCTGGAAGGTTTCGCGCAAGTCTGGCCTGTATGTGGAGGGATGCAGGGCAACACCGGTCCCCAAATGCGGGCTGGCCCGAGGCCGCGATGGCCGGGGCGTTGTCGGTGCGCCTGTCCGGCCCCCGTGCCTATGGGGACGATCTGATACAGGAGCCTTGGGTCAATGCAGAGGCCGCTGACCCAGAATCGGCAGACCTGCGACGCGGGCTGAGGCTTTATGCGCGCAGTATGATTTTTCTGGCAACGGCACTGATGGGGGGCGCGATCTGGGTATTGTAAGGGCCGACAGGGTTTGCGCGACAGACCTATC
>SLAT01000072.1 GCA_007126715.1 Roseinatronobacter sp. | reverse complement strand
TATTCGGCCCGCGAGGGCGCGGGATATAGGTGAATCAAGATGTCAAACCTCAACACTTATGATCCTGCTGACACTGAGGAGCGGGGCATGAAACCAGAGACTTTCCTACCGGAAGACTACCGACCAGCCGAAGATGAACCCTTTATGAACGAGCGGCAGCTCGAATATTTTCGTCGAAAGCTGATGGTCTGGAAAGAAGATATTCTGAAAGGCAGTCAGGAAACACTGGCAGAGCTGGCAAATTCCAGCAGAAATATCCCAGATGTTGCTGATCGCGCTTCGGAAGAGACAGATCGCGCGCTGGAATTGCGCACACGTGACCGGCAGCGCAAACTGATTTCCAAAATAGACGCGGCCTTGCGGCGCATTGAAAACGGTGAATTTGGCTATTGCGAAGCGACCGGAGAGCGTATTTCTCTCAAGCGGCTTGACGCGCGGCCAATTGCAACGATGACATTGCAGGCGCAGGAATCGCATGAACGCAATGAACGTGTGCACCGCGACGACTAAAGGCCGCACAGACCGGAATAATTGAACGTGATACGAAAGACACCGAATGCCATTCAGCATTCGGTGTCTTGCGCTTCAGGGGGGCTCAATGAAACTTGCAGGTCTTGAAGTGCTGGTTATCGGTGGCGGTGTTTCAGGGCTGGCCGTGGCGGCGGCCCTGAAACAGCACGGCGCATCTGTCCTCGTGCTGGAGCAGGCCGCAGGTTTTCTGGAAGTGGGCGCAGGGCTACAGATCAGCCCCAATGGCGCACGGGTCATCCAGGCCTTGGGGCAGGGCGCGGCACTTGCAACACAGGCGTCGCGCAGCGATTCTGTCGTTTTGCGTGCGGCGCGTGATGGCAGGCAAGTATTGCGGTTGGATCTGCCCAAAACCGGGCCGGGGTTCCATCTGATCCACCGCGCCGATCTTGTTTCTGTGTTGCAAGGCGCTTGCGATGGGATCGAGACGCGCTTCGTGGCACATACCACCAGCGTTGAAACGCAAGGAACACGCCCCAATGTGACGCTGAGCACGGGCGAGGTAATTTCTGCCGATCTGATAATCGGTGCTGACGGTTTGCACTCTGTCATGCGGCCCGTCCTGCAAGATGGTGACGCGAAACAACCCTATTTTACTGGACAAGTGGCTTGGCGCGCATTGGTGCCATGCTCTGAGGCAGACCCAGCACAGGCACAGGTGTTCATGGGGCCGGGGCGGCATCTGGTCAGCTACCCCCTGCGCGGAGGGCGCCTGCGCAATATTGTCGCCGTTGAAGAACGCAAGGCATGGGCGCAGGAAGGCTGGAACCACCCAGATGATCCACAACATCTGAAACACGCATTTTCCGGCTTTGGCGGCCCGGTCCCGGCATGGCTGGAACAGGTGGAAAAGCTGTGGCTTTGGGGCCTGTTCCGGCATGATGTGGCTGCATATTGGCATCGCGGACACTGCGCCATTCTCGGAGATGCAGCGCACCCGACCTTGCCATTCATGGCACAAGGCGCAAACATGGCGCTGGAAGATGCCTTTGTTCTGGCGCGAGAAGTTGCGCGCGGGCGCAGTATTTCCGAGGGTCTGGCCGCGTATCAGGCTGCGCGCCGCGACCGGGTGGTGCGTGTGGTCGAGGCGGCCAACCGCAACGCACGCAACTACCACTTGCGCCCACCTCTGGCACAGTTTGCACATCTGGCGCTGCGACTTTCAGGCAAGATACTTCCAGATGCGCCTTTGCGGCAATTTGCCTGGATTTACGAACATGATGTCACGGAGGCGTGATGATACATGTTTTTATGGTAGCGGCACACCAAGTTAAGAGAGTGAATTAGCGGGGCGCGTGTCATGGATGCAGATCAAACAATGCGGTTGGTATATCTGGGCGTCTGGGGCACAGTTTTGATCAGCTATTTCCTGATCGCACGCACGCAAAGCATCGGGCAAAGCCTGCGCCACCTGCTGCTTTGGGGGCTGATCTTCGTGGGCGTCGCCGCTGGATACGGGCTGTGGCAGGATGTCTCTGAGCAAAGCAATGTTTCGGTCACGGGCGAGGGGGCTGTGGTGTTGCGGGCCGGGCGCAACGGACATTTTCATCTTGGGTTGCAAGTGAACGGCACACCCGTGGAATTCATCATCGATACCGGCGCATCTGATCTTGTCTTGTCACAGGAAGATGCCGCGCGCGTCGGTCTGGACCCGCAAAGCCTGCCATATCTGGGGCAGGCGCGCACTGCCAATGGCATTGTTGGGCTTGCCCGTGTCACACTGGATGAAGTGGCTTTGCTGCATGACGAACTTGAAATCCGCGACTCCCAAGTGCCTGCATTTGTGAATGAGGGCGAACTGGATATCTCGCTTCTGGGGATGGGCTATCTGCGGCGCTATGCGCGCATCTCCATCGAAGGGGATCGTTTGATCCTTGAACGCTGAAGGCTGCTTTCATTCTTGCGCCGAAGTCACGGCCAGAGTCAGTTATCCCCCCATTTCCCTTGTCTGAATGCCCACCGGGCGCTAGGACAAGGACAAACGCCAGACAAAGGACACAGCCTCATGCCCGAAGACCTGATCAACTCGTTTCTGACCGGCCCGGATGAGCAGGGCAGATTTGGGATTTATGGCGGGCGCTTTGTCTCCGAGACATTGATGCCGCTGATCCTGGAACTGGAAGCCGAATACGAGCGCGCCAAGACAGACGAGTCTTTCTGGGCACAAATGGATGATTTGTGGAAGCATTATGTGGGCCGACCTTCGCCGCTCTATTATGCTGAACGCCTGACCGAACATTGCGGTGGCGCAAAAATCTATCTGAAACGTGACGAGTTGAACCATACCGGCGCGCATAAGATCAACAATGTTCTGGGCCAGATCCTGTTGGCGATGCGGATGGGCAAGACCCGTATCATCGCCGAGACCGGCGCAGGGCAGCACGGTGTTGCGACAGCCACCGTTTGCGCGCGATTCGGGTTGAAATGCATCGTTTACATGGGCGCGCATGATGTCGAGCGCCAGGCCCCCAATGTATTCCGAATGAAGCTGCTAGGTGCCGAAGTGGTGCCGGTGAGGTCCGGTCGTGGTACGCTGAAAGATGCGATGAACGATGCCCTGCGCGATTGGGTCACCAATGTGCGCGATACTTTCTATTGCATCGGTACAGTGGCAGGGCCACACCCCTATCCGGCCATGGTTCGTGATTTCCAGTCTATCATCGGCAAGGAAACCCGCGAGCAGATCATGGAACGCGAGGGGCGTCTGCCTGACACTATCATCGCTGCAATTGGCGGGGGGTCCAATGCAATGGGTCTGTTCTATCCGTTTCTTGATGACAAGGACGTACGCATTATCGGGGTCGAAGCAGGTGGGCGCGGCGTTGATGACCGCATGGAGCATTGTGCCAGTTTGACAGGTGGGCGTCCGGGCGTATTGCACGGGAACCGGACCTATTTGCTACAAGATGAAGATGGTCAGATTCTTGAAGGGCATTCCATTTCAGCGGGTCTGGACTATCCGGGGATCGGGCCGGAACATGCGTGGTTGAAGGATGTGGGTCGTGCCGAATACGTCTCGATCACTGATGACGAAGCGTTAAGCGCTTTTCAGACCAGTTGCGCGCTGGAGGGAATCATCCCCGCATTAGAGCCAAGCCATGCGCTGGCCCATGTGTTGAAAATCGCGCCCGAATTACCAAAAGATCATTTGCTGGTGATGAATATGTGCGGGCGTGGTGACAAGGATATTTTCACCGTAGCCAAGCATCTCGGCTTTGAAATGAGCGCATAAACTCAGGTTTATGCGGCCCGGTTTAAACGGAATTCCGATAGATTTCGCGTCTCGGCGCCTGTATCCACGCTACATGGTGTTCTTGGGCACGCTCAGGAAAACCATAACGTGTAAATGTTCAAGATTATTTAGTTCGGGCTTTTTTCAGCCTGTGTGTGCGGAATTTTGGATCTGAGTAACGATTTATAAGTATTTTTGTGAAAAATTCCGAATTAACCCGTGCTGGATGTGGTCGGTCAATTATTTCTGGTCGCACATGTCTTAACCGGGTCACATGTGTAAATGGTGCAAAGTGTACTGCGCATCCCGCGAAATTACGCGCGGGGTGCGCAAGTTTTTTTGTCGGAATGTCAAAGCGAGGAGCGGCCTCGTGAAGAGATGGGCGCAGTTTATTTTAATCTTTAGTGTCTGTGTGCTTTCCCATGCTGTGCGACTGCAGGCATCGGAGCACAACGTCACATCAGAAATGATAAAAGTGGCACTGAATCGCCACGGTTTCGAAATCATATCCGAGACGCGGACCATTCTGTGTTGAGCGACAACCACTTTGGCCGGTAGCGACAACCACCTTGGCCGG
>SLAT01000223.1 GCA_007126715.1 Roseinatronobacter sp. | reverse complement strand
TATGTAGGCAAAGTCCCGAAAAGCTAACCTCTGTCATTCACGGGGGCATTTGGTATCAGCTGCAGTATACTAGATTGGTGCAACCTCCGCCTGTTCGACAAATCGGATAAGGCGGGGCAGGCAGAGGCGCCTGAGGTCATAATTCTCGATGATCGTACGCCGCGCCTTCTCGCGCAAGGGGTACAGGCGCTCTGGCGCGGCCAGCGCCGAAATCAACGCATCCGACCACCCTTCCACATCGAAAAAATCGACCAGACACCCATTCACACCATCGGTTATGACCTCTTCCACTGGTCCTGTGCGCGATCCGACAACCAGTGCGCCAAGGCTCATGGCCTCAAGCATGGACCAGGACAGGACAAAGGGCACAGTGAGATAGGCATGTGCCCTGCTGATCTGCAACAGCGTGACGAAATCGCGATACGGAACACGCCCTACAAAATGCACGCGCGACAGGTCCAGCCGGTCGCGGTTTTCACTCAGAAAATGGTCCCGCCAGTTTCCATTCTCGGGTGCGGCTGAATAACTGGACCCATCACCGCCGATTATCACCACCTGCGCTTCTGGCCGTGCATCCAACACATCTGGCAGGGAACGCAGAAAAATATGCGACCCGCGATAAGGTTCGATATTGCGTGCAACATAGGTCAGCACCTCGTCGCCCACGCGCAAGATCCGACCATTGGGCAGCCGGTATCGCGCCTGTGGGTCAGGGCATAGCAAATCAGTATCGACCCCATCATGCGTAATCGTGATCTTGGACCTGAATTCGGGTGGAAAACTGCCGGCCTGCCATTCAGTCGGGGAAAGCGCTGCATCGGCCTGCACCATCGCAAGCGCAAGATGCGCCTTTCGCGCTGTGACCGACATGCGCACAGGTAAGGTCAGCTTGCTGAATTCCGGGTCAAAGCCCACATCCAGCCCCTCGGTCGCATAGAAGAATTCCGCATAAACCAGAATGCGTGCCTTCGGCCAGACTTCGCGCAGAAACAATGTCTCGCCCCAGCCACAATGGCCGAAGATGACATCGGGCACAAAGCCCAGCTTGTCACGCATATGCACAGCCGCAAGGGCAACCCGATGGGCACGGTCCGTCATGGTGGTAAATGTCGCCCCAAGTCGCGCCTGCCTTGGGTCAGGTTCTGAGAACGGCATCGTGTAGCGATAAGTGGGAATTGGGCTTTTTTGCTGGTTTCTGTCTGCCGTCAGCGCCGCCACCTTGTGCCCGCGCGCCTGCAACGCAGGGGTCAGATGCCTGAACTGGCCGGGAAAATTCTGGTGAATGAACAGAATATTCACTTTGCCCCCTCGGGCGTCAGGCGGCCCCAATCGCTGTAATATCAAATGCTGCGGCCAAAAGTTGCCGCGTATAAGCGCTTTTGGGGGACTGGAAGACCTGAGTGCTTTCGCCCGCCTCGACCACATCGCCCTGTTTCATGACAATTACCTTGTGCGACAAGGCCCGCACCACGCGCAGGTCATGGCTGATGAACAGATAGGCCAGCCCGTGGCGGCGCTGAAGCGTGCGCAGCAACTCCACAATCTGGACCTGCACGGTCATATCCAGTGCTGAGGTCGGCTCATCCAGCACAACCAGTTTGGGGCGCAGGATCATGGCGCGCGCAATGGCGATGCGCTGGCGTTGCCCGCCAGAGAATTCGTGCGGGTAGCGTTCCATTGTCATCGGGTCAAGCCCGACTTCGGCCATGATCTCGGCCACCAACTCTCGCTGGGATTTGCCGACAGGCACACCATGAACGCCTAGCCCTTCTGCGATGATCTGCTCGACCGTCATGCGCGGCGACAGGCTGCCAAACGGGTCTTGAAAGACAATTTGCAAATGTCGGCGCAAGCTGCGCAGGTCGCCGGATTTGCGGCCCTGAATATCTGCGCCGTCAAACCAGATCGGCCCTTCACTGGATATCAGCCGCAAGATAGCCAGCGCCAGCGTAGTCTTGCCGGAACCGGACTCGCCCACGATCCCCAGGGTTTCGCCTGCACGCAAGGTCAGGTTGGCCTCATTCACGGCTTTCACATGGCCCACTGTGCGGCGCAGGAACCCGCGTTGAATGGGAAACCAGATGCGCAAACCCTCGGTGCGCAGAATTTCCTTCGCGCCCTCTGGCACGGGGTCTGGCTGGCCGGTCGATTCTGCGGCCAGCAGCTTTTGCGTATAAGGGTGCTGCGGGTTGTCGAAAATCTGGATCGTTGGTCCCTGCTCGACAATCTCGCCGCCCTGCATCACGCAGACGCGGTCGGCAAAGCGGCGCACGATATTCAGATCATGGGTGATAAACAAAAGGCTCATCCCCTCGGCGCGTTTCAGATCGACCAGCAATTCAAGGATCTGCGCCTGAATAGTCACATCCAGCGCCGTGGTCGGTTCATCTGCAACCAGCAATTCCGGCCCGTTCGCCAGCGCCATTGCGATCATCACGCGCTGGCGCTGCCCGCCTGAAAGCTGGTGGGGAAAAGCCCCCATCCGGCTTTCGGCGTCACGAATGCCAACCTTGTCCAGTAATTCCAGCACCCGCTTTCGCGCGCTGGCCCCGCCAAGCCCCTGATGCAGCGCAAGGCTTTCGGTGATCTGCTTTTCAATCGTGTGCAGCGGGTTGAGCGAGGTCATCGGCTCTTGAAAGATAAAGCTGATGTCATTGCCGCGCACTTCGCGCAGGGTCTGGTCGGTCGCGCCGATCAATTCCTGCCCCTTGAACTTGACCGAGCCGCCGATCTGCGCCGAATCCGGCAATAGCCCCACGGTCGACAGCGCGCTGACCGACTTGCCGGACCCGGATTCGCCCACCAGCGCCACAGTCTCGCCCTTGTCGACGTGGAAGGACACACCCCGCACGGCGCGCACTTCGCGCCCTTCCTGAAGGAAGGTTACCGACAGGTCTTTGACATCCAGAACGCGGCTCATGAGAAGGTCTTTCTGGGGTCGAACGCGTCGCGGACACCCTCAAAGATGAACACCAGAAGCGAAAGCATGATCGCAAAGGTAAAGAAGGCTGAAAAGCCCAGCCAGGGCGCTTGCAGATTATTCTTGGCTTGCAGGGTCATTTCGCCCAGCGAAGGCGCAGAGGATGGCAGGCCAAAGCCAAGAAAGTCCAGCGCGGCAAGCGAGCCGATGACGCCTGTGATGATGAAGGGAAGAAAGGTCAGCGTTGCGACCATTGCGTTTGGCAACACATGGCGGAACATGATCTTTGCATTCGAGACACCCAGCGCACGCGCCGCGCGGACATATTCGAAATTGCGCGCGCGCAGGAATTCGGCGCGCACCACGCCCACAAGGCCCGTCCAGCCGAAGAGCGTCATCAGAAACACCAGCAACCAGAAATTCATCACGAACATCGATGACAGGATGATGATGACATAGAGCGAGGGCACCGAATTCCACAGCTCGATCACGCGCTGGAACAGCAAGTCCAGCACGCCCCCGAAAAACCCCTGCACCGCGCCCGCAGCAATCCCGATGATAGAGGTCATGGCCGTGACGATCAGCGCGAAGGTGATCGACAGGCGGAACCCATAGATAATCCGCGCCAGCACATCGCGCGCCGTGTCATCAGTGCCCAGAAAGTGTCGGTCATCGGGGGGCGAAGGGGCCGCGCGGCCAATGTCGTTGATCGTGTTGTAGCTATAGGGGATAAGCGGCCAGACCATCCAGCCCGCCTCGATCTCTTGCCCGTCAACAATACCGGTTTCGGCCTGAAGCATCGCCTCTCTCGGGTCATCCAGACACAGTTCGGCCCCGCCTGTCTGGATCAGGCAGCGCACTTCGGGGTCGCGGTAAACGGCCTCTGTTCTGAAATCCCCGCCGAAGGTGGTTTCGGCGTAGAAGTTATGGATCGGGAAATACAATTCTCCCCGGAAATTAACCACAATCGGCCGGTCATTGGCGATGTATTCGGCAAAGAGTGACAGACCATAAAGCACGCCCAATATGATCAGCGACCAGAGCGCGCGCCTGTTGGCCCTGAAATTCCGCCAGCGGCGCCGGTTCAGCGCCGAAATCGTAATCCCGAAACGCCGCCGGGGCGGTGGCATGGTTGTTGTTTCGGTTCCTTCGGGCACCTGCTCGGGGCGTGGGGGGGTGACAAAAGTATCGACGCGTTGATCCATGCCTCAAGTCTCCCGCGATTCGAAATCAATGCGGGGGTCGATCCAGACATACATCAGGTCCGATATCAGACCGACCACAAGACCGATCAACCCGAACACGAACAAAGTGCCGAACATGACGGGGTAATCGCGCGCCACTGTCGCCTCGAATGCCAATCGGCCCAGACCGTCGAGTGAGAAGATCGTCTCGATAATCAGCGACCCGCCGAAAAACAC
>SLAT01000062.1 GCA_007126715.1 Roseinatronobacter sp. | reverse complement strand
TTTACGCCATGTTCTTCTGAAGGCGCGCCCCATATGGAAATCCTGTCCCTTCTCGGCCAAGGCTTCGCGACATCGCTGATGCCACTCAATATCGGTATCGTCATTGTCGGCGTAACACTTGGCCTATTCGTTGGCGCCATGCCGGGTCTTGGCTCTGTCAACGGTGTGGCGATCGTTTTGCCGCTGACATTCATCGTGCCGCCAGCCTCGGCAATCATCTTTCTGGCAGCACTGTACTACGGCGCGATGTATGGCGGGGCGATCAGCTCGATCCTGCTGGGTATTCCCGGGTCATCCACGGCTGTGGCGACGACATTTGACGGCCGGCCAATGGCACAACAAGGCAAGGCGGGACTGGCGCTGATTGCTGCGGCGGGCGCCTCTTTTGTTGGTGGAACAATCTCGATCATCCTGTTCACGATCTTTGCAGCACCGCTGGCGGATTTCGCCCTAAAATTCGGACCGGCCGAGAATTTTGCGCTGGTGCTGCTGGCCTTTACCACCTTCGTCGGACTGGGCGGGGACGATGCGTTAAAAACAATCGCCATGATCTGCCTTGGGCTGGTTCTTTCCACTGTCGGGCTGGACCTTATCACCGGACAGCCAAGGCTGGTGTTCTTTGACATGCCGGGCTTTTATGCGGGCATCTCTTTCCTTGTGCTTGCCATCGGCGTCTATGGAATTGGCGAGGTGCTCTGGACGCTGGAACGCTCTCGCATAGCGCCGACAGTGACACCCGCCAAAGTAACCTATGCGGAACTGCGCTCTGCCATTGTCACGCTTGCACGGACGTGGAAGACGATGACCATCGGTTCGGTGATGGGCTTCTTCGTCGGGATGCTTCCTGCTGCCGGGGCAACGCCTGCGTCGCTGATGGCTTATGGCATTGCCAAAAGCACCTCGAAGCACCCTGAAACCTTCGGCAAGGGCAATGTCGAAGGCGTTGTTGCGCCTGAAACCGCGAATAACGCAGCCTCAACCGGATCACTGCTGCCAATGTTGTCGCTGGGCATTCCCGGCTCTCCGACAACCGCGCTGCTGCTGGGGGGCATGGTGATGTGGGGCTTGATGCCCGGACCAATGCTGTTTGCCGAACAGGCAGATTTCGTCTGGGGGCTGATCTCATCGCTTTACACGGCCAATCTGGCCGCAGTGCTGATCAATCTTGCGCTTATCCCGCTTTTTGTCTGGGCGCTGAAAATGCCGTTTTCAGTGCTGTGCACCCTTGTGCTGGTACTGTGCATTGTTGGCGGCTTTGCGCCCGACCAGCGTATGCATGATGTCTGGCTGATCCTTGTTTTCGGGATTGTGGGCTATCTGTTGCGCAAGGCCGATTACCCAATGGCACCGCTGGTGCTGGCATTGGTGCTCGGGCCTGTTATGGAACAAAGTTTTCGTCAGGCATTGATCGCGGCACAGGGAGATGTCACTACTTTCATAACCCGCCCGCTTTCAGGAACATTCATTGCGCTGGCATTAGTTTTCTTCCTGCTGCCGCTTGCTGCGAAACTGCGCAAGCGCCGTCAGGCTGTACACTCGGGCTAACCGCCTGCCAGCACCATATCCCTGCTAAACTGGAGAAGGAACTACCATGTCGAATACCCTGCACGCACTGTTTGCGCCGCATCCCGATGATGCGCCTGCTCTTGGTGCGCCCGATCGTCCCTGGTTGACACATGGCGCGCTGCGCGCGCTTGCGACCCGCACGCTGGCCGCATTGCATGGCGCAGGCGTTGGACGGGGCGACCGGGTGGCCATCGTTCTGCCCAACGGGCCAGAGATGGCCTCGGCCTTTGTGACCATCGCGCAGGGCGCAGTTACAGCCCCATTGAACCCAAGCTACCGCGTGGATGAATTCGATTTCTACCTCGAAGACCTGAAGGCCAAGGCCATAGTTCTGCCCAAAGGCTATGACGGCCCCGCACTGGAGGCCGCAAACCGCCACGGCCTTGTGATCCTGCGGCTTGGGTTTGATCCGGCAGAACCGGCAGGCAGCTTTACGCTTGAAGCCGAAGGGCACGCGTCTGGCACGCCCGACACTGCCCTGTCGGGACCGGATGATATTGCGCTGATATTGCATACCTCAGGCACAACTTCGCGGCCCAAGATCGTGCCGCTGTTGCAGCGCAACGTCGCGGCATCGGCCCGTCATATCGGCGGCTCTCTGGAATTGACGGCTGCGGATCGGTGCCTCAATGTCATGCCGCTTTTCCATATCCACGGGCTTGTGGCGGCAATTTCTGCCAGCCTCGCCGCCGGTGCGTCCATCTGGTGCGCACCCGGATTTGACGCGCTGCGCTTCTTTGGCTGGCTCGATACCGCAAAGCCAAGCTGGTACACGGCCGTTCCGACCATGCATCAGGCCATTCTGACCCGTGCCGAACGCAATGCAGAGATATTGGGGCGTGTTCAGCTTCGGTTTATCCGGTCATCATCCGCATCGCTGCCCCCGCAAGTCATGGTGCAACTGTCCAAGACTTTTGGCTGCGCGGTGATCGAAAGCTATGGCATGACCGAAGCCGCCCATCAGATGACCACAAACCCCTTGCCGCCGCGCGCGCAAAAGCCCGGCTCGGTCGGTGTTGCAGGCGGGCCGGAGGTGCGTGTCGCCCATGAAATCGAGGATCGGCTTTTGCCGATGGATGCCACCGGCGAAGTGGTTATCTCTGGCCCGAATGTCACCCCCGGTTACGAGGGCAATGACGAGGCCAACCGCAAGAACTTCTTCGACGCAGAGGGCAAGCGCTGGTTCCGCACCGGCGATCAGGGCGCGTTTGACGACGAAGGCTATCTGAACCTGACAGGGCGGCTGAAAGAGATTATCAACCGGGGCGGCGAAAAGGTCAGCCCGCTGGAAGTGGACGCCGTGTTGATGGACCACCCTGCCGTGGCGCAGGTGGTCACATTTGCCCTGCCCCACCCCAAGCTGGGTGAAGAGGTTGGCGCCGCCGTGGTTTTGCGCGAGGGTGTTGACGTGACGGATCGTGAAATCCGCGAATTTGCCGCCACCCGGCTGGCAGATTTCAAGGTGCCGCGCAAAGTGGTGATCCTGTCCGAAATCCCCAAGGGCGCCACCGGAAAGTTGCAGCGCATCGGACTGGCCGAAAAGCTGGGTCTTGTGACGGAGGCGTGAGCGTATGAAAATCTGTATTTTCGGCGCGGGTGCCATCGGCGGATATATGGGCGCGAAACTTGCCAAGGCAGGCGCGGATGTCAGCCTTGTTGCGCGCGGCCCGCATCTTGCGGCCATGCGTGACAAGGGGCTCACACTGATAGAGGAAGGCGAGCGCTTCACAGTGCCTGTCACCGCGTCAGAAGACCCGGCAGAGTTGGGGCCGCAGGATTACGTCATCATCACGCTCAAGGCACATTCGGTTCCGCCTGTCGTGGACCGGATGCAACCCCTGATCGGCGAGGGCACAACCATTGTGTCTGGCGTTAACGGTGTGCCGTGGTGGTATTTCCACGGGCTGGAAGGGCCACTTGCACAGACTCACCTGGAAAGTGTTGATCCCGGTGGCGCGCAATGGCGGGGCTTTGGTCCAGATCGCGTCTTGGGCTGTGTCGTCTATCCGGCGGCCGAAGTGATAGAGCCGGGCACCATCCGCCATATCGAAGGCAACCGCTTTTCACTGGGAGAGCCGTCGGGCGAGAAATCAGAACGCGCCATGCGGCTGTCGCAGGCGTTGAACTCTGTCGGTTTGAAGGCGCCTGTACGCCCGCGTATTCGTGACGAGATTTGGGTGAAGCTATGGGGCAACCTGTCCTTCAACCCGATTTCAGCGCTGACACATGCCACGCTGGATGTGCTGTGCACCGATACCGGCACCCGCGCTGTCGCCCGTGCCATGATGGTCGAGGCGCAGGAAATCGCCGAGAAGCTGGGCGTGAAATTCCCGATTGATGTGGACAAGCGCATCGACGGGGGGGCCGCAGTGGGCGCACATCGAACGTCGATGCTGCAAGACCTTGATGCAGGGCGGCCGATGGAAATCGACGCTCTGGTCAGTGCCGTGCAAGAGTTGGGCCAGTTGACACAAACGCCAACCCCGACCATCGACACCGTGCTTGCCCTTATCCGTCTGCGCGCCCGCTCTGCCGGGCTTTACGTATAAGGAGGCACATGCGTGACTGATCTTGCGGGTCAGTCACGCACCAGATGCGCTTTTTAGAGGTCGGGCGACTTGGACCCTACCCCGGTCACCGTCGCCCCATGTTGGTCCCCGCGCATGGCCCGGCCCAAACCCCGCATTGCGCAATAGGATCAGTTCACCCCGGAAGTTTTTCGCGCAGGAATGACAAGGCCAGCGACAGGCCGTCATGGGCAATGCCATGCGCTGTCCCCTTAGAGATGTGGCTATAGGTTTCAAACCCGACCGCAACCAGCGCATCTGCCGCTTCTGACAGGCTGGCAAGAGGCACAACATCATCCTGATCGCCGTGGATCAGCAAGATCGGCAGCGGCGAGACGGCCTCGTCCGCCAACCGCTCTGGCACCATCAAGCGGCCCGAAAACCCCACCAGCCCCGCCAGCGCCGTATTCCGGCGCGGGGCGATATGCAGACCCATCATCGTGCCTTGCGAAAAGCCCACCAGTGCCACGCGGTCAGGTGTAAGCCCTTCATCGGTAAGCACCTTGTCAACAAAGGCATTCAGATCCTCTGCCGCCGCTTCCAGCCCTGCAAGTGCGTGTTCCTCGCTGGACCCGTCCAGCCACGGGATCGGGAACCACTGATAGCCAAATGGGTTGCCAGAGCATTTCTCAGGCGCGTTTGGCGAGAAGAACACAGTATCCGGCAGATGCGGGCCAAGCGGGTCGGCCAGCCCCAGAAGGTCCGCACCATCCGCGCCATAGCCATGCACAAAAATAACAGCCGATTTCGCCTTGCCCCCAGAAACGGGCCCCCGACGCTCAGAATGCAGCGCGCGTGTCATATGATTCCTTCCCTCTCGGTTTCAACGCGGTAATAGGCCCACAGAAGACCCGCCGCAACCGTGCGCCATGGCGACCAGTCTTCGGCCATGCGGCGCAACGCAGCCTCTCTCGGGCGGTCGGGTAAATCAAACAACCGTCTGGCGGATTCCTGCAAGGCCAGATCGGCAGGCGCAAACACATCGGCGCGGCCAAGGCTGAACATCGCATATATTTCCGCCGTCCAGCGCCCGATTCCGGGCACTTCGGTCAGGATGCGGGTGATGTCTGCATCAGGAAGCTGGCGCAAGGCGTCAAAATCTATCCCTGCTGCGGCCAAAGCGCGGGCATAGCGCATTTTCTGCGCCGACAGGCCCGGTGCGCGCAAACTGTCATCATCAGCGGCCAGCACGGCCTCGGGGGTTGTCAGCCCTGCCCCTTCCATCCGCCCCCAGATGGCACGGGCGGCGTGGGTGCTGACCTGCTGGCTGACAATGGCAGAGAGCAGATGCGCAAACCCGTCCGGCCTGCGCCGCAAAGGTGGCGTGCCGGTAAGACGAAGCGCATGGGCAAAGCGCGGCTCTCGCTGCGCCAGCCATGCGGCCCCTTCACCCATGCAGTCCTCGGTTGTCAGGATGCGCCCGACCATCACGCCTGCGCCACTTTGTTACACATGTAAAATACCCCTTTCCCAAACGCGCTATTCGGTCTAATCCTGCGCGCATGAGTGATACAGTTGCAACCCCCGATGACAGCCGCGCCAAGCGCAATGTAATGGTGCTTGTTGCCGCGCAGGCTGTGGTCGGCGCGCAATTGCCGATTTTGTTTATCATTGGCGGGTTGGCAGGGCAGATGCTTGCCTCGAATCCCTGCTGGGCCACATTGCCGATTTCGCTGATCGTGCTGGGGTCAATGGCGGCGGCCACGCCGCTGTCCAGCTTCATGCAGGCATATGGTCGGCGCGCGGGGTTCTGGGTGGCTTGCGGTGCGGGTGCTGTGGGCGCGGCCATTTCAGCCTATGCGCTGATGCTTGGGTCATTCGAGTTGTTCCTGCTCGGCTCTTTCATCACGGGCACCTATATGTCGGCAAACGGCTTCTACCGCTTTGCCGCCACGGACACAGCCAGCCCGGAATTCCGCCCCAAGGCGATTTCCTATGTCATGGCGGGCGGGCTGCTTTCTGCGGTCTTCGGCCCGCAACTCGTCTCATTGACCACAGATGCGATGCCGGTGCCGTTTCTGGCGACTTATCTGACCGTGATCGCCCTCAATATCGCTGGCGTTGCCTTGTTGAGTGCGCTGGACATTCCCACCCCGCCCAAGCCGACCAGCACATCGGCGGTGGGCCGTTCCAGAACCGAAATGCTGAAAATTCCCGTTATCGCCGTGGCGATCATCTGCGGAACAGTGGCTTATGCGCTGATGAATCTTGTCATGACATCTACACCTCTGGCCGTAGTGGGCTGTGGTTTCGACACATCGGACGCGGCCAATATCGTCTCGGCCCATGTGCTTGCGATGTATGCTCCATCCTTCTTTACCGGCCATCTGATCGCACGTTTCGGCGCTCGGGCAATCGTTGGGACAGGGCTGGTTATTCTGGCCGCTGCGGGGGCCGTGGCGATGACGGGGGTAGAGCTGGAGCAGTTCTATATTGCCCTGATCCTGCTGGGGATTGGCTGGAATTTCGGGTTTATCGGCGCGACAACCATGCTGACAGCGGCCCATGCGCCAGAAGAACGTGGGCGCGTGCAGGGTATGAATGACATGATCGTCTTTGGCGGGGTCTTCGTTGCCTCGCTCAGTTCCGGCACATTGATGAACTGCTCGGGCGGAGATGCCGAGACAGGCTGGCAATTGGTGAATATGGCCATGCTGCCCTTCCTCGTGCTTGCCGGATCGGCGCTGATCTGGCTGGCCATGCGCCCCCGCGACGCTTAAGCGGGCACACGCGACTTTGACGCCTGGCTTACCGCCTATGGCTTGCCTGATGTATGGATCAATGATCTGTTAGGTGCATTGGGAAGGGAGGCCCGCCATGCATCCATTCAAGACCAGCGCCGATCTGCGCGCCATCGAGGCCGAGAGCACCTGGGACGCGCGCGATTTGCCGGTTTCTGTCTATCAAGCGCTGCAACAGACAGCAAAGCGCCACGGCACGCGCAATGCCATCAGCTTTCAGATGTTTTCCGCACCCGGCGCAAAGGCGCAGACCTTGACATGGGCCACGCTGCTAAGGCGTGTCACGCAGGCGGCCAATCTGTTCCACAGCCTAGGCATCGAGGAACAAGACAGCATCGCCTATATTCTGCCGACGCTGAATGAAACCGCCATCACATTGCTTGGGGGCATGACAGCCGGGCGCGTGTCGCCAATAAATCCGCTGCTGGAGCCTGACAAGATCGCGGCCCTCTTGCGCGAGACGGGCGCGAAAGTGGTGGTTACGCTGCGTCCATTCCCGAAAACAGATGTTGCGCAAAAAGTGGCGCAAGCCGTCGCGCAGGTGCCATCCGTCCAGACCGTGCTAGAGGTGGATATGTTGCCCCATCTCAGCCCACCGAAAAGCTGGATTGTGCCGTTCATCCGCCCCAAAAATCCGCATCAGCACCAGGCGAAGGTTCTGGACTTTCACCAAGAGCTTGACCGCCAGCCCGGTGACGCGCTGACATTCAGCGCCCCGGACTCTGACCGCATTGCCGCCTATTTTCACACCGGCGGCACGACGGGAATGCCGAAGATGGCGCAGCATCGCTATGCTGGCATGATCTATAACGGCTGGCTGGGCGCGGAACTGTTATTTACTGAAAAGGATGTGCTTTTATGCCCCTTGCCCCTGTTTCATGTATTCGCGGCCTATCCCATTCTGATGTGCTGCGTCATGTCGGGGGCGCATGTCGTCTTTCCCACGCCGCAAGGCTACCGTGGCGAGGGTGTGTTCGATAATTTCTGGAAACTGATCGAACGCTGGGGCGTCACCTTTATGATCACCGTGCCCACTGCACTTTCAGCGCTGATGCAGCGCAAGGTCGATGCAGATATCAAAACACTGCGCACGGGCATTTCCGGCTCTGCCGCGTTGCCCCGCGAAACCTACAAGCGGTTCGAGCAAGCGACAGGTGTGCAGATCGCCGAAGGCTATGGGCTGACCGAGGCAACCTGCCTTGTGTCCTGCAACCCTGTCGATGGAATGAAAAAGATCGGTTCAGTCGGGTTGCCGCTGCCCTATACAGAAGTGAAGATCTTGCGCAGTGAAAATGGCGGCATGGTCGCTTGCGCACCCGATGAGGTCGGAGAGATCTGCATCAGCAATCCCGGTGTGACCCCACCAACCTATACCGAGATGAAAAAGAACGATGATCTTTATGTCGAAGGACATTTTTTGCGCACAGGTGATCTGGGGCGCCTGGATGAAGATGGCTATCTCTGGATCACGGGTCGACAAAAGGACCTGATCATCCGCGGCGGCCATAATATCGACCCGGCCGAGATTGAAGAGGCGTTGCTCAGCCACCCAGATGTCGCCTTTGCCGGGGCCATCGGTCAACCTGATGCGCGCGCGGGAGAATTGCCCTGCGCCTATGTGGAACTTGTCGCGGGTGCCACAGCGACACCGGACGCCCTGCTTGAACATGTCACGCCCCTTGTATCAGAGCGTGTGGCGATCCCGAAACATATCGAGATACTGGACGAGTTACCAAAGACCGCTGTCGGAAAGGTCTTCAAGCCCGATTTGCGGCGCCTTGCGATTATGCGTGTGCTGAATGCCGCATTGGAAGCGGAAGGGCTGGACGCGCAAGTATCCGAGGTGATCGAGGATAGCCAACGCGGACTTGTTGCGCGGATTGACGCCAAGGCAAGCGTCAGCGACCCGGCCCTTGGCACTGTGCTGGACAAGTTTACCGTCGCCACTGAGCGGGTTTGATCGCAATTGCACGGGGCACAGGGCACAGGGCACAGAAACCATGCTTACGTTCGCACGGTTCCGTCGCCTGTGACCAGATACTTGAAGCTGGTCAACTGCTCGGCGCCGACTGGTCCGCGCGCATGCATCTTGCCGGTAGCAATGCCGATTTCCGCGCCCAAGCCAAATTCGCCCCCATCGGCAAACTGGGTCGAGGCGTTGCGCATCAGGATTGCCGAATCCAGCCCCGCGAAAAAGCGTGCGGCAACGCCGTCATCTTCGGTAATGACAGCTTCGGTATGTTGCGAGCCGTAGGCGCGGATATGCGCCATCGCGCCCTCGACATCCTCGACCACAGCCGCCGCCATGATCATGTCCAGATATTCGCGCCCGAAATCATCCGCGGTCGCAGGCACTGTGCCGGGCAGATGCTGCAAGCCTTCGCCCACCCGCATTTCCACCCCTGCCGCCACAAGATCAGCGATGATCTGCGCGCCAAGACCATCGACCAAATCACGATGGATCAACAGGCATTCCGCCGCACCGCAAATTCCCGTGCGTCGTGTCTTGGCATTCAGCACCACGCGGCGCGCTTTTTCCGGGTCTGCGGCTGCATCCACATAGATATGACAGATCCCTTCCAGATGCGCGAAAACCGGCACGCGGGCCTCGCGCTGGACCAACCCCACCAACCCCTTGCCCCCGCGCGGCACGATCACGTCGATATGCTCGACCATGCGCAGCATGTCACCAACAGCGGCGCGGTCGGTGGTCTGGACAAGCTGCACGGCATCTTCAGGCAGGCCCGCTGCGCGCAACCCGGCCAAGAGTGCGCCATGAATCGCGCGGCTGGAATAAAAGCTTTCCGAACCGCCACGCAGGATTACGGCATTGCCCGCCTTCAGGCACAGCGCGCCAGCATCCGCCGTTACATTGGGCCGCGATTCGTAAATCACCCCGATCACGCCAAGAGGCGTGCGCACCCGCTGGATATGCAACCCCGTGGGCCGGTCCCATTCGGTGATGATCTGGCCAACCGGGTCGTCCTGTGCGGCAATATCGCGCAACGCCTGACAGATGCCTTGCAGGCGCGCCTCATCCAGCATCAGCCGGTCAACCATCGCGCCAGACAGCCCCTTGTCGCGTGCCGCCGTCATATCCGTTGCATTGGCGGATAGCACTTCGGCACGCTGCGCCCAAAGCGCATCGGCCGCCGCGTTCAGCGCCAGCGCCTTGGACGCCGCGCTGCATGTTGCAAGCACTTGCGCTGCAGCGCGCGCACGCGCGCCCATTTCCATCATCTCTGTGCTGATCTGTATCATAGCGCCATCTCATCCCGGTGAATCAAGGCTACACGCCCCGGATAGTTCAATATTTCCGCAATCTCGCGCGAATGGTGGCCCGCAATCGCCGCAGCCTCTGTGCTGTCATAGCCCGCCAGCCCCACTCCCAAAGCGCCTTCTGGCCCCATGATCGCCACAGGATCACCGCGCTGGAACTGCCCCTCTATGCGGGAAACGCCGGCAGGCAACAAGGATTTCCCCTGCCCCAGCGCCTGCACCGCGCCAGCATCGACATGCAGCACGCCCTTGGGCTTCATCGCTGCAATCCAGCGTTTTCTGGCGGATCGCGGGTCGCCCTGCGCCGCAAAAACTGTCGCGCGCGCGCCTTGTGTTAACTGGGCAAGCGGGTGCATCGCGGCCCCTGCCGCTATCACCATTGCACATCCCGCTGCGACTGCCGTTTTCGCGGCCATGACCTTGGTCTTCATTCCGCCCTTGGACAGGCTTGATGTGGGCGCGCCTGCCATTGCTTCAATTTCAGGGGTAATCAGGTCTACTTGCGCCAGATGGCGCACATCGGGGTCGGTTTGCGGGTTGCCGGTATAAAGCCCGTCCACATCCGACAGCAGCACCAGAAGGTCGGCCCCGATTGTCACCGCAACTTGCGCCGCCAACCGGTCATTGTCGCCATATCGGATCTCATCCGTTGCGATTGTATCGTTTTCGTTGACAATGGGCACGACCCCAAGCCCCAGCAATGTCGCCAAGGTCGCCCGGATATTCAGGTATCGGCGGCGGTCGTGGGTGTCATCCAGCGTCAGCAAAACCTGCCCGGTGGAAATCTGATGTGGGGTCAGGGCTTCTTCATAGGCGCGGGCCAGACGAATCTGACCGACTGACGCGGCCGCCTGGCTTTGTTCCAGTGCCAATGCCCCATCTGGCAGTTTCAACGCGCCGCGCCCCAGCGCGATAGAGCCGGATGACACGATAACAACATCTGCCCCACCGGCACGCAACACGGCAACATCAGCCGCAAGACTGCGCAACCAGTTCTCGCGCAGCCTGCCATGCTCGACCAGCAGGGCCGAACCGATCTTGATCACGACCCGCCGCGCCTGCCCCAGCACAGTGGCCGCAGTCAGGGTTGCCATGGCCCATCATCCTCGTCGCTGGGTTTTGACTTGTCGATACGCGCCAGAAGCGCGCGCAAGACAGTCTGCATCCCTTCGCCCGTGACAGCAGAGATCATATAGACAGACCGCCCGCAGATTGCCTCCAACGCGGCCTTTTTCTCGGCGCGTTCTTCCTCGTCCAAGGCATCAATCTTGTTCAATGCAATGATACGCGGCTTTATCGCCACATCATGCGAATATGCATCAAGTTCGTGGTCGATGACGCGCCAGTCTTCGGCCACGTCCTCGGATGTGCCATCGACAAGCTGCAACAGCACTGCGCAGCGCTCGATATGGCCCAAAAACTGGTCACCAAGGCCCCGCCCCTCGCTTGCCCCTTCGATCAGGCCGGGAATATCGGCCATGACAAATTCACGCCCGTCTATGCCCACGACCCCCAAATTCGGGTGCAAGGTCGTGAACGGATAATCGGCAATTTTGGGACGCGCATTCGATGTTGCTGCAAGGAACGTTGATTTGCCCGCATTGGGTAGACCGGCCAGCCCGGCATCGGCAATCAGCTTCAGCCGCAGCCAGATTTCACGCTCGACCCCCGGCTGGCCCGCATTGGCGCGGCGCGGGGCCTGATTGGTGGCCGATTTGAAATGCAGGTTGCCCCAGCCGCCATTGCCGCCCTTGGCCAGCAACACACGCTGGCCGACCTCGGTCAGATCAGCAATCACGGTTTCCTGATCTTCGTCCAGAATTTCCGTGCCCACAGGCACGCGCAAAACGACAGACTCGCCGTCCTTTCCCGTGCGCCCCTGCCCCATGCCACCCTGACCGGATTTGGCAAAGAAATGCTGCTGATAGCGAAAATCTATCAGCGTGTTCAGCCCGTCCACGACTTCGGCCCAGACGTCGCCGCCCCGCCCGCCATCGCCGCCGTTCGGGCCGCCATATTCGATGAACTTCTCGCGCCGGAACGACACGCAACCCGCCCCACCCCCGCCAGAGCGGATTTGGACCTTGGCAAGATCAAGAAATTTCATGCGCGCGCACTCCGCCTGTGGTTCAGGCGCTAGCCTCTACAGGCAAATGCCTGCGGCCTCAAGCACTCACCGTCCTCTCAGAAGCCCCCCAAGCACACCCCGCACAAGCGCCTGCCCGGACCGCGTGCCCAATTGCCGCGCCATAGACTTGGCAAACACATCCACCGCCGAGTCCCCGCGCCGCGCGGGGCTGCGCGCTGGCGACTTCGGACTGGTGCGACGCGCGGGTGGCTCATACCGGCGCGCGGCAGTAAACTCGCGTTCTTTCTCGGCTTCGGCCTGTCGCAACTGCGCCTCGGCCTCTTTCGCGGCCCCTTCTGCGCGGCGCGCCAGCATTTCATGCGCGCTATCACTGTCAATCATAGCCTCGTATTTGCCCGCAACGGGCGAGCGCAACATAAGCATCTGCCGCTGCCCATCCTCAATCGGTCCCATTTGTGAAGAAGGCGGGCGGATCAATGTGCGTTCGGCGACACCCGGGCTGCCCTTGTCCTCAAGAAAAGAGGTCACAGCCTCGCCCACACCGACGTCGCGAATGGCATCGCTGATATCAAAACGCGGGTTGGGACGATAGGTCTGTGCGGCACGGCGCAAGGCCTGCTGGTCGCGCGCAGTGAAGGCGTGCAGCGCATGTTGCACGCGGTTGCCCAACTGACCCAAGACTGAATCGGGCACATCATCGGGGTTCTGTGTCACGAAATAGACCCCGACCCCCTTGGAGCGGATCAGCCGTGCGACACGTTCAACTTTCTCTACCAATGCGCGCGGAGCGTTGTTGAACAACAAATGTGCCTCGTCGAAAAAGAACACCAGAACGGGCTTGTCCGGGTTACCGACCTCTGGCAGTTCCTCAAACAGTTGCGACAAAAGCCAAAGAAGGAATGTTGCGTAAAGCTGTGGCGTGCGCATCAGCCGTTCGGCATGAAGGATGCTGACATATCCCCGCCCGTCAGGAGCGATGCGCATGAAATCGGACAATTGCAGCGCGGGTTCCGAGAAGAAATGCGCAGCGCCCTGATTTTCCAGCACCAGCAGCTTGCGCTGGATCGCACCGATGCTTTGCGTGGTCACATTACCATATTGCACCGATATCTCGCGCTGGTTCTCGCCCAGAAAATTCAGGATTGCGCGCAGGTCCTTCAGGTCCAGAATTGGCAGGCCCTCGTCGTCCGATATACGGAAGGCAACGTTTATCACACCTTCCTGCGCCTCTGTCAGGTCAAGCATACGCGACAAAAGAAGCGGGCCAACCTCGGCAATGGTCGCGCGCACGGGATGGCCGTGCTCGCCGAAGAAATCCCAGAATATGACCGGAGTTTCGCGATAGGCATATCCTTCGAGTCCGATCTGTTCGGCGCGCCGCTCCAGCCCGCCGCGTGGTATGCCGGGGATCGCCATCCCGCCAACATCTCCTTTGATGTCAGTCAGAAACACTGGAACCCCGGCTGCCGAGAATTCTTCAGCAAGGATTTGCATCGTGATGGTTTTGCCGGTGCCGGTAGCTCCGGCAATCAGCCCGTGCCGGTTGCCAAACTTCAGGTATAATTCCTGAGCGGAACGCTGTGTCTCGCCCCCCCCACCGACGAAGATCGCCTCTTCCTGATGCGACATGCTGAATACCTTCCATTCTCAAATACGCTACGCAGCGAAATTGCTGTTGAAAACCTATTACATGGCAAACTGTTTTGGAAAGCGAATCTTGGATAGGCATAGCGTATGGCGACGCCTTTTTTGACGTGCACAAGATGCCCGGTGTCACCCTGTGCGCAGATGGGGCAGAGTGGTTTTTACCTGAAATATTCGCGACGCGGCCAGTGTAAAAGCATGTAAACATTATTCTGAAAACCAGAAAATCCCGGTTTGGTTTTTTTGTTGACGGGACCAAGAATTAATCCTAACGTCTGCTCAATTCGTCGGCCAGTCCGACAGGGAGATAAAAAAAGATACCTAGATAAGGGCCCTTGGGCCCTTATTTTCGTATGGAATATCGTCGCTCGCCTTCGTAGAATGCAAGAGCGGCGGCAGATTATTCACCCCTCCATATCTGCTGGCAGCACAGGAGGATCACGACGCTTCAAATGTGATGTTGCATTGGCTTTTCCGCCTGACTCTTGGTTTTTGTCATGCTACCAATCCCAAGAAGCTGACATGATATTAAGGAACTTCAATGGCACAGTGGACTGCTGGTATCTTCAGAACAACCATGACCGCCGCGGCTTTTGTGCTCAGTGCCGCAACGCTGAGCGCGCAGACCGACGAGCAAGCACCAGAGGCGACGGATTCTCCTCTCACCGGCCTGTCAACGGGCGAGATCATCAGCCAGGAAAATGACGAAAGCTATGTGGGAAATACTCATGGCGACTGGGAACTGGTCTGTGTCCGCGTTGCAGACGAGCAGGACCCTTGCCAGATGTATCAACTGCTTCGTGATGCAGAAGGCAACCCAACCGCCGAGATCACCATCTTCCCGCTGCCTCCGGGGCAGGAAGCTGCGGCTGGTGCAAGCATCCTTACGCCGCTTGATACCTTGCTGACCGCGCAACTGGTGATGCAGGTAAATGGTGGTGCCGCCAAGCGCTATCCGTTCACCTTCTGCACTGCCATCGGGTGTGTCGCGCGAGTTGGGTTCACCGCCGAGGAGGTGGATGCATTCCGTCGAGGCGCTACGGCAACATGGTCACTGGTCCCGGTTGCAGCGCCTGATCAGGTGGTCGACCTGAATATGTCGCTCATCGGGTTTACCGCTGCCTTTGCCGAGTTGAACGAACAACTGGGCGAATAAACTGATACGGAAAATCAGGCTATGGCCCGGCCATCGTGCCGCGCCTTTGCATATTTGG